>JACREG010000086.1 GCA_016218375.1 Gammaproteobacteria bacterium | reverse complement strand
GTGACCGTACGACGGTCGGGTGCGACGCGACAGCCGTAGGCGCGCACCACCGATGGTATGCAGTCGGTGCTGCACGAGCCCACCAGAATCGAAACGTGACGAGTAAGGAATTCCGCGCGCGTTTCGTCCAACAGCGCAAGGTCGGCTGACGTCATGTCGTTATTATTCCCCATTCCAAGAAGCCTGTCGTCGCGACCATTACCCCGAGCGGGCCGGTGTATTTCGCGCGAAAGAATGCGTCGAAGATTAGTCGCCTGGTGATAGCTTGTAAATGGCGCAATACCACCTGCCGCGAAAACGTCCCTTTTGATGCCAAACCCGACACAGGACTTAAGCCGTTCCTTGCGGTCATCGTAATGTGGAATTTCGGCGCGCCGCGTATTGCGGATGTGCGCGTCAGGCGATTATTCTCCACCGTGCATGGATCACAGCCGAACGCACCACGCCTGAAAACAGGCCACAGATCACAGAAGCGCCGCGTGGCAGGCGGTATATCTTGCAAAGGGGACGAGCGAGTGAACGCGATGGCATGTGACCTTTATTGTCGATGCACGCCGCGCCGGGGACTGCGCGCGGCACTGCCGTTGCTGACGTGGCTACTGTCGGGTTGCGCGCTGTTGCAACCGCCCGCGCCGCCTCCGGCGGCCGTGGACTGCACACGACAGGATCGAGAGATCGTCCAGCTACAGCAAGTCCTTACCGAGAAAGACACCGAGATACAGCGGCTACGCGCCCAGCAAAATGTGCAGGCGAAAGAGCTTAAGCAAACCACCGGCGAAGTCGCGCGGGCCGAGGTCAAGTTGCGGCGGCTTGCCACCCAGGCCGATGCCGCCTCGCAACTCGCGGAAGTGGAAGTCGCCCTGCAAGGCGTGCAATCGGGGGCGCATCCACGACGCGCGCTTGCGCAACTGGCGCAGGCACAACTCATCCTGGATGCAGGCGCGGCCTCTTTCGCGCAAGGCGACTACGGTGCGGCCGTGGAACTTGCCGCACAGTCGCAAGAGATCGTCGACATGGTGGCAAGCGGCCACCGCAGATCCACGCCGGACGCGCGCGATGCGGTGGAAGTGCCGTTTCAGGTTCCCGTTGCGCTACGCACGCGCGTCGACAGCCACCTGCGTGCGCATCCAGGACGCACGGCCTCCGCGCTGGGCGTATTGCGACAGGGCACCGCGTTGCAGGCGCACGCCTATCGTGGCGAATGGCTGCGCGTGCGTACCGAAGACGGGCGTGCAGGCTGGGTGTTCGGCACGTTGCTGGAGCCACCGCTTCCCGCTGCGGAATAAGTGCGCCGGCAGGGAACCACGGGCGATGCCGCTACGCGCAGGTCACGCCGCGTAATGCACCCGGTTGCGACCCGCGTCCTTGGCTTGATAGAGCGCCTGATCGGCGCGCGCGATCACGGCTTCGGCGGTCGCGTCTGCTTCCCGACATTCCGCGACGCCCACGCTCACAGTCACGGAGATGCGCTGTTCGGGGGTGCCGTAACAGGCATCCGCCACCTTGGCGCGGATACGCTCCGCGGTATCCAGCGCGTCCTGTGCAGTCGTTTCGGCCAGTACGATGACAAACTCCTCGCCGCCGTAACGCGCCGCAAAATCCACGCTGCGGATGGACTGCGCGAGTATGTCGGCCACGTGTACCAACACTTCGTCGCCCAACAGATGGCCGTGGCTGTCGTTGAGTGGCTTGAAGTGATCGATGTCCAGCATGAGCACCGAGAAGCTGCGGCGACTGCGCTGGTAGCGCGCGATCTGGTCGGTAAGAATCTCGTCGAGCTTTCTGCGGTTATACAACCCGGTGAGGCCGTCGGTGATCGACAACCGTTCCAGCAACTGATTCTGCCGCCGTAAAGCGCGGCTGGCGGCTTCGATCTCGGCGCGGCCGCGGCGCAAGCTGTCGGTCATCTGATTGAAGGCCCGCGTCAAGCGGCCGATCTCGTCGTCTCGCGCCGCGGGCAATTGCATGGCGAGGTTGCCGCCGGCGATGTGTTCCGCGGCACCGATCAATCGTTGCAGCGGCAGGACGATGGAGCGGCCTATCCGATAGGCCAGCAATCCCACCAGCAGCGACAGCCCACCTATCAGCATCAGCAGTTGGTTACGCAGCGCGCGCCACACCGCATAGACGTCGACACGATCCTTCAGTGCCATGACGGTGACAGACTGTTCGCGCGACGTGTCGGCCACGCCGAGTACATCGCGTCGATCGAAACTCTGGAACGCGAACGGTTGGCCGGGCTGCGCGTGCAAACGCCGCAATACATCGGCCTGCAACGGCATCGAGTGGCTCGTTATGGGCAGCGTCCCGACCAGCGGCCGGCCCTGCGCATCCAGCAGGATCACCTCGCCCGGCGGCAGCTTCGTCGCGTCTTTCAGTTGCGGTTGCACGGCACGCAGGTCGAGCACGGCGGCCAGTGCACCGAGGATTTCGTTGTCGATCGACAACACCGGCACGGCGACGGTCAACGTAGGTACCGCGCGCGCCTCGTCCCAATACGGCGGCGCGAGGATGACGCCCTCGGTAATGGCGCTCTGCGGCCAAACCTCAGGCAACTGCACCGGCGCGGGCGTGGCGGCGCTGCTGGCGACGATGTGCCCGTGGGTATCCACCACGGTCAATTCCAACAGCGGCGTCAGTCTGGCGCACACGGAACGCAGGTACAGCACCAGCGCGGGCGCCTCGATGCTGTCGTCTGCGGTCAGTCTGTGCGCGATGGCATCGAGCCCGTCGATGACCACCGAGGACGTCGACAGCGAACGCACATCATGTATGCGCTCCTGGGTCCACAAATCGAACTCGCGCCGCGCATAGCCTGCGAGCGAACGCAGCTCATAGGTAACCTTCTCGTCGATGACATGCTGGTTATGCCGGAACGTCATCAAACCCAGGCCAAGCGACGGCACCAATGTCGCCAGGATGGCGAACACGACGATCTTGCTGCGGATGCTCTTCAGGAACCTCACCGGGTCGGTCTCCCTGTGGCCGGACAGCACGATGTGGGGCCGATATAAACCCAAGATTAGTCTAGGCAGGGCAAGTCGCCAGGAATGCGACCGGATTGGCAATACGCGAACGGTTTAACGGAATCGCGGCGGTGGGCTGCATTGAGGTAACACCAACAGCCCGCATGTCCGGCGTAGGTTGGGGTGAGCGTAGCGAACCCCAACAAAACCACCGCCCCATGCCGAAACCGTTGGGGTTCGCTATGCTCACCCTAACCTACGGGGCTACGGAGCTACGAGACGGATAGCGGCGACTCAGACTTCCTTGTAAATCTGCGCGCCAGCGCGTTTGAACTCCACCGCCTTTTCTTCCATGCCTTTCTGCAGCGCCACGTCTTCCGTGATGCCCTGACTCGCCGCGTAGTCGCGCACGTCCTGGGTGATTTTCATGGAGCAGAAGTTCGGGCCGCACATGGAACAGAAGTGCGCGACCTTGTGCGCCTCCTTCGGCATGGTCTCGTCGTGCATGCCGCGCGCCTTGTCGGGATCGAGGCCTAAGTTGAACTGATCTTCCCAACGGAACTCGAAGCGCGCCTTCGACAGAGCGTTGTCGCGGATCTGCGCGCCGGGGTGGCCTTTGGCGAGATCGGCGGCATGCGCGGCAAGCTTGTAGGTGATGATGCCGTCGCGCACGTCCTGCTTGTTGGGCAGGCCCAGATGTTCTTTCGGCGTGACGTAGCAAAGCATGGCGGTGCCGTACCAGCCGATTTGCGCGGCGCCGATGCCGGAGGTTATGTGGTCGTAGCCCGGTGCGATGTCGGTGACCAGCGGGCCGAGCGTGTAGAACGGTGCTTCGAAACAGTCGGCGAGTTCCTTCTCCATGTTCTCTTTGATGAGTTGCATGGGCACATGGCCGGGGCCTTCGATCATCACCTGCACATCGTGCTTCCAAGCAATCTGCGTCAGCTCGCCGAGCGTTTCCAGTTCGCCGAACTGCGCGGCGTCGTTGGCGTCGGCAATACAACCGGGACGCAGGCCGTCGCCGAGCGAGAAGCTCACGTCGTAGGCCTTCATGATCTCGCAGATATCCTCAAAGTGCGTATAGAGGAAATTCTCCTGATGATGGGCGAGACACCACTTGGCCAGGATGGAACCGCCGCGCGAGACAATACCGGTAACGCGATTCGCCGTGAGCGGCACATATTTAAGCCGCACGCCGGCGTGGATGGTGAAGTAGTCCACGCCCTGCTCGGCCTGTTCGATGAGCGTGTCGCGGAACATCTCCCAGGTGAGTTCTTCCGCTTTGCCGTCGACCTTTTCCAGCGCCTGATAAATGGGCACGGTGCCGATGGGCATGGGCGCGTTGCGCAGAATCCATTCGCGCGTCTCGTGGATGTTCTTGCCGGTGGACAGGTCCATCAGCGTGTCGCCGCCCCAGCGCGCGGACCAAACCATCTTCTCGACTTCTTCTTCAATCGACGAAGTGACGGCCGAGTTGCCGATGTTGGTATTGATCTTCACCAGGAAGTTGCGGCCGATAATCATCGGCTCCAGTTCCGGGTGATTGATGTTAGCGGGAATGATGGCACGGCCGCGGGCGATCTCGTCGCGCACGAACTCGGGCGTGATTTCATCCGGAATGTTGGCGCCGAAACTCTGGCCGCGGTGTTGACGCAGCAGCTTGGCGTAGCGCGGATCGTTGCGCAGTTCGTTCAAGCGCAATGTCTCGCGGATGGCGACGTATTCCATTTCGGGCGTGACGATACCTTTACGCGCGTAGTGCATCTGACTGACATTGCGACCGGTCCCATTTACGATCCGGGCACGGCGCGGTTTGCGCAAATGCTCGAAGCGCAGGTGCGCGAGCTTGGGATCGCCGTGGCGGGCGCGGC
>JACREG010000088.1 GCA_016218375.1 Gammaproteobacteria bacterium | reverse complement strand
GCTAGCCATGCCAACACCTATCCCCGATCCCTACCGCCCCCTCGCCGACCGACTCCGGCCGCAGAATCTCGACGAGTTCGTCGGCCAGCAGCATCTGCTCGGGCCGGGCAAACCGCTGCGGCTGGCCATCGAAAACGGCCGCCTGCATTCCATGGTGTTGTGGGGGCCGCCAGGCACGGGCAAAACCACGCTCGCGCGCTTGCTGGCGCATACCGCCGGCGCGGAATTCGTCACGCTGTCGGCGGTGCTCGCCGGCGTAAAGGATATCCGCGCGGCTGTCGATCAAGCACGCACGCTGCGCGAAGCCTACGGTCGCCAGACCATTCTGTTCGTCGACGAGGTGCATCGCTTCAACAAGGCGCAGCAGGATGCGTTCCTGCCGCATATCGAAGACGGTACGATTCTGTTCGTCGGTGCGACCACCGAGAATCCTTCTTTCGAACTCAACAACGCGCTGCTGTCGCGTGCGCGCACCTATGTACTCAAACGTCTCGAAGAGGCCGATCTGCTTGGTCTGATCGAGCACGCTCTGCATGATGTGGAACGCGGCTTGGGCGCGCGTCATCTGTATCTCGCCGATGAACTCCGTCAGCGTCTGGCGCAAGCCGCCGACGGTGATGCGCGCCGCCTGCTGAACCTGCTGGAAATCGCCGCCGATCTGGCCGAACCGGACGAGCAGGGTCGTGAAGCTATCCCCGATACCGTCATCAACGAAGTCATCGTCGGCGGCGTGCGCCGCTTCGACAAGGGCGGCGAGGCGTTCTACGATCAGATCTCCGCACTGCACAAATCCGTGCGCGGTTCCGATCCGGACGCGGCGCTGTACTGGCTGACACGCATGCTCGATGGCGGTTGCGACGCGCTGTATCTGGCGCGGCGCATCGTGCGCATGGCCAGCGAGGACATCGGCAACGCCGATCCGCGCGCGCTGGGCCTGGTCATGAGCGCCTGGGATGTGCAGGAACGCCTCGGCAGTCCGGAAGGGGAGCTGGCGCTGGCGCAGGCTATCGTCTATCTCGCCTGCGCGCCCAAGAGTAATGCCGTGTATGTGGCCTACAACCAGGCGCGCCGCGACGCCCAGGCATACGGCTCGCTGGACGTGCCGCTACACCTGCGCAACGCGCCGACCAAACTGATGAAGGAGCTGGGCTACGGCGACCGTTACCGCTACGCCCACGACGAACCGGAGGCCTATGCCGCCGGCGAATGCTATTTCCCCGAGGAAATGCCGGAGCGGCGCTACTACCAGCCGGTGCCGCGCGGCCTGGAGATCAAGATCGCCGAGAAGCTCGCCCATCTGCGCGAGCTGGACCGCACGGCGGGGAAGAAATGACGATTGCACACCGAAGGGCGCAAAGTGCGCAAAGACAACTCAATTGATTATTCTTGGCGTTCTTTGCGCCCTTCGGTGTGAACGGATTTTAGCCTGCCGAGGCAACGCAACCAAGTCTGTTGTACCATAACCGCAATGAAAACGAACAACAGTCGGGACTCGTGAACCAACTCGTCGCCATCGCCGCCGGCGGCGCCCTCGGGGCGTTGTTGCGCTTCTGGGTCGCCAGTGGCGTCGCCGCCTGGTTGGGGCGGGATTTCCCCTATGGCACGCTGCTCATCAACGTGACCGGCAGTCTGGCAATCGGCTTTTTGTATGTGCTGCTGCTGGAACGCTTCGACGGCGGCGCGTTGTGGCGGTCCTTCCTGATGATCGGACTATTGGGCGCTTTCACCACGTTTTCCACCTTCTCTCTGGAAACGGTCAACCTGATCGAGGCGGGCGAAGGCATGAAGGCGCTGGCGAACGTGGTTCTGAGCATGAGTCTGTGCGTCGGCGCCGCCATACTCGGCCTATTCATCGGGAGGCAGTTATGAAAACTCTGGATGTGCGCTGTGTGCGCGTGTATCTCACCGAGCACGACAAATACCAACGCCTGCTGGCGCGGCTGCACGATGTCGAGAAGGTGCGCGGCGTGACCGTGTTTCGCGGCATCAGCGGCTTCGGCAAGAACGGCCACATCCATTCGGCGCAGCTGATCGATACGGTGCTGGACCTGCCCATCGTCATCGAGTTCTTCGACGAACCCGAGCGTGTCGAAGCGATCATCGCGCACCTGCGCGAACTGGTGCCACCGGGGCATATCCTGAGCTGGGCGGCACAGTTGGAAGTTTGATGAAAGATTGTCGAACCGCCAAGACGCCAAGTTCGCCAAGAAAATAATTTGGAACCGCCAAGGCGCCAAGAACGCCAAGGGGAATAAATGAAAAAACAAAATCGGATTTATCAAGAGAAATTCTTGGCGTCCTTGGCGTCTTGGCGGTTCAACTCGGTTTTTGAATAGGCTGGAACAACGATCATGCTGGACCCGAAACTGTTACGCACGGAACTCGATCACGTCGCGGCACGCCTCGCGCGGCGCGGTTACACGTTGGATGTCGCGCGCATCCAGGCGCTCGAAGAGGAACGCAAAGTCATTCAAGTGCGCACCCAGGAGTTGCAGGCCGAGCGCAACAGCCGCTCCAAGGCCATCGGTCAGGCCAAGGCTAAAGGCGAAGATGTCGCGCCATTGTTGGAACAAGTCGCCGGACTGGGCGCGGAACTTGATGCGGCCAAGACGCGGTTGGATCAGCTTCAAGCCGATCTCGACGCGGTGCTGATGGCGATTCCCAACCTGCCGCACAGCTCGGTGCCCGACGGTAAGGGTGAAGAGGAAAACCAGGAAGTGCGCCGCTGGGGCGAACCGCGAAAGTTCGACTTCGAGCCCAAGGACCACGTCGATATCGGCGAAGGTCTGGGTCAGTTGGATTTCGAGACCGCGACCAAGATCACCGGTACGCGCTTCGCGCTCATGAGCGGCCCGCTCGCGCGCATGCACCGCGCGCTGATCCAATTCATGCTCGACACGCATACCGCACAGCACGGCTACACCGAGACCTATGTGCCATACATGGTCAACGCCGACAGTCTGCGCGGTACCGGACAGTTACCGAAGTTCGAGGCGGAGCTGTTCTCTCTCAAGGGTGAGCAGGCGTATTACCTGATCCCCACCGCCGAAGTCCCCGTGACAAATATCTTGCGCGACGTGATCGTCGATACCGACACCATGCCGCGTCGGTTTGTCTGCCACACGCCGTGTTTCCGTTCCGAGGCTGGTTCTTACGGCAAGGACACGCGCGGCATGATCCGCCAACATCAGTTCGAGAAAGTCGAGCTCGTGCAGGCCGTGCGTCCGCAGGATTCCTACCCGGCGTTGGAAGCGTTGACCGGCCACGCCGAGACGATCCTGCAGAAACTCAATCTGCCCTATCGCGTGATGGCCTTGTGCGCCGGCGACATGGGTTTCTCCTCGGCCAAGACCTACGACCTCGAAGTCTGGCTGCCCGGCCAACAGAAATACCGCGAGATTTCTTCGTGCAGCAACTTCGAGGATTTCCAGGCGCGGCGCATGCAGGCCCGCTGGCGCAACCCCGAAACCGGCAAGCCCGAACTGCTGCACACCCTGAACGGCTCCGGCCTCGCCGTCGGCCGCACCCTGGTCGCGATCCTGGAGAACTATCAGCAAGCCGATGGCTCAGTCGTGGTGCCGGAGGCGTTGCGGGGGTATATGGGTGGGGTAGAGGTGGTGCGGTCGGCATAAACCGGGCGCGATATTATGACGGGGTGGATTTATTGTTTGATGAATATCGAGAATCCTACGTCAGTTCGATCATCCTGCGCGTAGTCGAGAGATGAAAACATTAGTTTGTCTCTCGACATCTGACCAAATTCAAGAATTAAGCGCCTACAAATTCCACGGAGACAACCTTGCATGTTTCCAGTGACCGCGCATGACGACGTAACTCGGAATATGCCATTTGTTAGGGGGACTGTTAGGAGCCCAGTATCGAGACGTGCAGTGCAACTTGACCCTGTAGCAATAAGAGTCCCGGTCGACGAAATCCGAACTTTGCATTTATCGTATTCATCATAAGTGCCGTTTCGGATATTTCCAGAATTCCCTGTTACATACCACGCTCCGGTTAAATCTGCCTGTGTGCAAGCAGCGCCCACGAAGCTAGGTAATATGAGCAAAGCTAGTAGTAGCGCATGTCCCATCCCTCTATTCTTGGTGTTCATGGGTCATCCCCTCGTATTGCTTATGATTGTTGTGAAAAATGTAACACGCGAGACGGGCCGAGTCTGTAAGCAAAAACCGATCCGTACGGATTTCCGTACAGCAGAAAGACGAGGGGTACTGATCGGCAAATATGGTGGGCGCGACAGGGATTGAACCTGTGACCCCCGCCGTGTGAAGGCGATGCTCTCCCGCTGAGCTACGCGCCCATATTTGCTGCAAGGCTGGTAGGTGCCGGCCGCGCCAGGATGAGGCCGCGGACGGGAAGTGCATTCTAGGGAACGAGGCCGGGGCGGTCAACCGCGGGGTACGCCCACCTCGCAATGGGTCTAACCCTGCGCCCAGGCCGGCCTTCCGTTACAATACGCCGCCTTGCGTCATCCCCCCAGACTCGATTGAGGGAACTCGATTGCCATGACCGTCCGTACCCGTTTCGCCCCCAGCCCGACCGGCTATCTGCACATCGGCGGCGCGCGCACCGCGCTGTTCTCCTGGCTGTACGCCCGCAAACACGGCGGCCAGTTCATTCTGCGCATCGAGGACACCGACCTGGAGCGTTCCACCGAGGAATCGGTGAACGCCATCCTGGAGGGCATGACCTGGCTGGGGCTGGAATACGACGAAGGCCCGTTCTATCAGACCAAGCGCTTCGACCGCTACGGCGTCATCATCCAGCAGTTGCTCGACACCGGCCACGCCTACAAATGCTATTGCAGCAAGGAGCGTCTGGAGACGCTGCGCGAAGATCAGATGACGAACAAGGAGAAGCCGCGCTATGACGGACTTTGCCGCGATGGTGCCACGCCGCCTTCCGCCGATGCGCCGTATGTGATCCGCTTCCGCAATCCGCAGGACGGCGAGGTCGTGGTCGACGATTTGATCCGCGGCCGCGTGGTGTTCCAGAACACCGAGCTCGACGATCTCATCATCGCGCGCAGCGACGGCACGCCGACTTATAACTTGTCTGTCGTGGTCGACGATGCCGACATGGACATCACCCACGTCATCCGCGGCGACGATCACCTCAACAACACGCCGCGCCAGATCAACATCCTGCGCGCGCTTGGTGCGACGCCGCCGCAGTATGCGCATGTGCCGATGATTCTCGGTTCGGACGGCAAACGCCTGTCCAAGCGCCACGGTGCGGTGAGCGTCATGCAATATCGCGAGGAAGGCTTTTTGCCCGAGGCCTTGCTGAATTATCTGGTTCGTCTTGGCTGGTCGCACGGCGATCAGGAAGTGTTCTCCATCGACCAGATGATCGAGCTGTTCGATGTGAAGGACGTGAACAAGGCCGCCTCCAGTTTCAATCCCGAAAAACTGCTGTGGCTCAACCAGCACTACATCAAGGACAGCACGCCTACGCATGTGGCGCGGCATCTCAGCCATCATCTGGGATTGATCGGCATCGATCCGGCACCCCATGATTCCAAATGGGAGCCTCCGTTGCATGAAGTCGTCAAGGCGCAGCAGGAGCGCGCCAAGACCTTGGTCGAAATGGCTGCCAACAGCGTGTTTTTTTATCGGGACTTCGAGGCTTTCGACGAAAAGGCCGCGCAGAAGAATCTCAATGCGGCGGCGCGTCCGGCGCTGGCGCAGTTGCGCGAGCGGTTCGCGGCGCTTGCCGACTGGCAGCCCGAACCCATCCATCAGGCCGTGCTCGCGACGGCGGAAGCGCTGGGCGAGAAGCTCGGTAAAGTGGCGCAACCGCTGCGCGTGGCGGTGTCCGGCGGGACGGTCTCGCCGCCCATCGATGTGACGGTGTATCTGATCGGTCGCGAACGTGCGTTGGCGCGTCTCGATAAGGCGTTGGCGTATGTCGACGCCAACTCATAAATTCTTTTTCTAGCCGGCAACCTCCCGGTTTTGGTCTACGCTTCTGATAGCGCTGGTAGCGTAACGGGCAGGGAGGTATCCGCGATGGGCAACCTAACCGGTTCGACAGTCTCCGCCGGCAAGACTCCACAAGGGCATTTGCAGCCGCCATCGGCGTGGGCGGCGGGGCTGGGTGCGCGCCACGGGATGGACGTCTGGGCGGCGGATCTTGTCGATCAATACCGCGGTCTGGGATTGTCCCTCACCGAGGCGACACGTTTTTTCCGCGTGGCATACACGGCTCTCGGCGCGGTGCTTGAGGGCATCGACCATCATGCGCTGGCCGCGGCACCGATTCCGGAACAGGTCTCCATACTCTTGCCGAGATTCGATATCGCCCGTCTGGCGAATATGACGGGTGTCGATACCGCGCAGGCGCAAAGCGCCGTGGCGATGCTGGTGCTGGAGTTCGTCATGCACGCGCATCCGCCGTTCTAGCGGGCAATCCCGATTTCGAACGCGCAAGCCGGTGCGTGCCGCACCATTCTTCGCCGCGCCGACATTCGTCAATGCAGGCGGCGGCGTATTTTCTATACTTGATTATGCGAAGTAGTGCGTGTGTCGATTGTATTGGAAAGGAGGTGCACCATGGCCAAAGAACTGAGAACCGAGATGCAGAAGGGCGGCGGCAACGGGCCGGGACATCCCGTGCATTATCTGAATCCGCTGGAAGATATGGAGCGTCTGTTCGAGGGCTTCTTCGGTAGCGAGTGGCCGCGGCCCATGCAATGGGAATGGCCGCGCGTGATGCGCACGCGCCTGCCGTTCGAAAGTCAGTTGCGCCGCGCCGAAATGGTCAGAATGCCGCACGTCGACGTGATCGACCGTGAAACCGACATTCTGGTGCGCGCCGAACTGGCCGGTGTGGACAAAAAGGATCTGGATATTTCGGTGAGCGACAACACCCTGACCCTCAGAGGCTGCACTCGTGAGGAAAGCAAGGAGGAAGAGGGCGATTATTATCGTTGCGAGATTGCCCAGGGTGAGTTTGCCCGCACCATGACCTTGCCCTGCGCGGTCGACGGCGATAAAGCCAAGGCAAGCTTCACGGACGGCATACTCGAACTGGTGTTGCCCAAGCTGGAACCGGCCAAGCGTCGCGCGATCAAGGTCGAATGACGGTCATTGATCTTTATCCCTTGACGCAAATCAGCGGTTCCAGGCGCGCGACTTTGCGCGCCAGCCCGGCGTGTTCCGCGGCATCGACCACCACGGTGACATCCTTGTAAGCCCCCGGCGCTTCTTCGGCGACGCCGCGTTGCGCTACGCAACGGATCAGAATGCCGCGCGCGGCGAGATCGTCGACGACTTGGCGACCGCTCAAGCGCCGCGTGGCGGCATGGCGGCTCATCGCCCGCCCGGCACCGTGACAGGCCGAGGCGAACGATTGCGGTTCGCTGGTTGGCATTCCGGCCAGCACATACGAATACGTCCCCATCGAACCGCCGATCAACACCGGCTGGCCGACTTGCGCGAATTCGGCGGGCAGTTCCGCGTGCCCAGGCCCAAACGCGCGGGTTGCGCCCTTGCGATGCACGAACAGGCGTCGCGGCGTGCCGTCGACGCTATGCGTTTCCTCTTTGCAGGTGTTGTGCGAGACGTCATAGAGCATGTGCAGATGTGCCGTCGGCAGGATGGTGGCGAAGGCTTCGCGGGTGAGATGGGTGATGATCTGCCGGTTGGCGAGCGCGCAATTGATGCCGGCGCGCATGGCGCCGAGATAGTCCTGGCCCAACGTCGAGTCGAGCGGCGCGCAAGCCAGTTCGCGATCGGGCAGATGGATGCCGAAGTCGAGCGCGGTCATGGCCATCGTCTTCAGAAAATCCGTGCCGATCTGATGGCCGAGTCCGCGCGAGCCGCAGTGAATGCTGACCACCACATCGTCCAGATGCAGACCGTAGGCGGCCGCGGCATCGGCGGCATAAATCTCGTTGACCGCCTGTACTTCCAGATAGTGATTGCCCGAGCCGAGCGTGCCCATTTCGTCGCGTTGCCGGTGCTTGGCCTGCGGCGAGACCGCGCTCGGCACGGCGCCGTGCATCTGGCCGTGTTCCTCGGTGCGTTCCAGATCGGCCATCTCGCCGAAGCCGCGACCCACGGCCCAGCGCGCGCCGCCTTTGAGCATGTCGTCCATGTCCCGCGGACTCAGGCGCAGCACGCCGGTGCTGCCGAGACCGGCGGGGATGCGCGCGAACAAGGTATCCGCGAGGCGGCGTTTGACTGCCTCGATATCCTTGCGCTGGAGGCCGGTGGTCAGCGTGCGCACGCCGCAGGAAATGTCGAAGCCGACGCCACCGGCCGAGACCACGCCGCCGGCCGCGGCATCGAAGGCGGCCACGCCGCCGATGGGGAAGCCGTAACCCCAATGCGCGTCGGGCATGGCATAAGCGGCTTTGACGATGCCGGGCAGGCAGGCGACGTTCACCAGTTGTTCGTAGACCTTGTCGTCCATGCCGAGGATGAGGTCTTCCGGCGCATAGAGGATGGCCGGCACGCGCATGTTGCCGCTGGGTGGAATATGCCATTCATGCGGGCTGTGCCGTTCGAGCCGTGCCGGGTCCATGACCGCGTTTCAGACATCGACAACGCATTGGGCCCGCCAGCGATCCGGGGCGATGGCATCGACGTGCAGTTCCGTGAAGGTCGCGCCTTTGACTTCCACCGCGGGTTGATGGCGTGCCGGATCGATGTTCTCGCCCCAGGCGGTGGCGTGCAGATGATGGCCGTTGATATGCACGTCGAAGGCGCAGAACAGCAGGTGGCGGGTGGCGATTTCGTAGATCAGGGCATTCAGCCAATCGACCAGCAGTAATTCCAGATCGGGTGCGCGGCATTCGATGTTGATCGTCTCGTGCGCTTGAATGCGGCGCGGATCGGCGATGACCGCGATCATCGCCAGTGCGGCTTGCGCGAAGGCCTCCTCCGGGCTATGCCCATAGCCGCGCACGCCGATGTCCGCCTGATGCGCGAAGTGTTCCCACGCCGGCATCTGCGGCTGCATGCCGGGGTGAGTTGCGGGGCTGTTGCCGGGTGTGGCGACGAAAGTGGGTATGGTCATGATGGCGATTCCATAGTGCTAGTCCCCCGGGCCTGCCCGGTCATGGGCACGAAGGCCACCGGCAGCAGCTTGCGCTGGCTGAGTTCGCCGGTCAGTGATTTGGCGATCAGCGTCAATTCCTGATCGAAGCCGGTGTCCAGCGGCACGATGAGTCGGCCGCCGGGTTTTAGCTGTTCCAACAGCGGTGGTGGAACGCTCGTGGACGCCGCGGTGACGATGATGGCGTCGAAAGGGGCCGCCTCCGGCCAGCCGTGGTAGCCGTCGCCGACGCGCGTCTCGATATTATGGAAGCCCAGCAGTTTGAGGCGGCTGGCCGCGCGTTTGGCCAGGGCCTCGACGATTTCGATGCTGTAGACCTGCTTTGCCAGGCGCGCCAGGATCGCTGTCTGATAGCCGGAGCCGGTGCCGATTTCCAGCACCTGCTGCTCTGGGCCGAGCGCCAATAATTCGGTCATCACCGCGACGATGTACGGTTGCGAAATCGTCTGCCCCTCACCGATCGGTAGCGGGTTGTTGTCGTAGGCGGCATCCTGCAACGCATCCGGCACGAAGGCGTGGCGCGGTACGTCGAGCAGCGCCCGCTGCACCGGCGTGCTCAATGTATCGAGCCCCAGGAGGTGGTGCGTATAGCGCACCTCCCGCTCGATCTCTTGCAGCATTCGCTCGCTTGCGCGCATGCCCGTTCCGCTCGTCTCTGTCCACTCAGAATAGACCAAATCCGCCCGCAGTAGGCTGCGCCGCCTGCATCACCTATGATTTGGGGCAAGGAATGCCCGCCGGGATCGGGCATAGTGCAGGCATACAAGATAAGCCGTGACAAACAGCCCAAGGCGGAGATCATGAAATCCACCCAGCCCCTGCCGGTCGAAGCCCTGGCGACACGCTGCCGTCCGGACGATCTGCCGTTTCAGAGCACCGAGGAACTGGGCGATCTTGCGGACATCCTCGGCCAGGAGCGTGCGCTGGAGGCGCTGCGCTTCGGGCTGGCCGGCCGGCGGCCCGGGTACAACCTGTTTGCCCTGGGCGCAAGCGGTATCGGCAAACACTCAGCCGTGATGCGCATGCTCGAACAACGCGCCGCGCAGGGCGAGGTGCCGCCCGATCTTTGCTATGTCGCCAATTTCGAGGAGCCGGCGCGTCCGCGTCTGCTGCGGTTGCCGGCCGGCCGTGGCGCCGTGCTGCGTCAGGATATGCAGCATCTGGTCGAGGAACTGGTCGGTTCGCTGCCGGCCGCGTTGGACAGCGAGGAATTCAAGGCGCGTATGCGCCAGATCGACCAGTCCTTCGAGCAACGTCAGGCCGAGGCGATTCAGGCCTTGCGCGACAAAGCCGAGGCGCAGCAGGTCAAACTGTACGAACAGCCCGGTGAGTTCACTTTCGCACCGTTGCGCGACGGTCAAACCTTGGATGTGCGCGCCTTCAATACGCTGCCTGACGACGAGAAGCACGCCATCGAAACCAAAGTCGGCGCGTTGCAGGCGGAACTGACCGAAATCCTGGAACAGCAGATTCCACAGTGGCAAAAGGAACGCCGCGCCGCGCTGCGCGCGCTGCATCGCGATACCACGCGTGCGGTTGTGCAACATCTGCTGGCCAGTCTGCGCGCCCAATACGCCGATCTGCCTGCCGTCAGCGCCTATCTGGACAGTGTCGAGCAGGCGGTCATCCACAGCACGCGCGATTTTCTGCAACGCGAAGGCGCCGATGCTATCGCCGCCGGCGATCACGCCGTGTTCCGCAACTATCAAGTCAATCTGCTGGTCGATCACAGCGCCACCCACGGTGCCCCGGTGGTGTTCGAGGACAATCCCACGTTCACCGCGCTGGTCGGGCGCATCGAACATCAGGCGCAGCTCGGCGCCCTGGTCACGGATTTCAATCTGATCCGCGCGGGCGCGCTGCACCGCGCCAATGGCGGATATCTACTGATCGACGCGCGCAAACTGCTGACCCAGCCGTTCGCCTGGGAAGGTCTCAAGCGGACGCTACGGGCACACGAACTGCGCATTGAATCTATGGGCCAGGCCTACAGCCTCATCAGCACGGTATCGCTCGAACCGGAAGCGTTGCCGTTGGATGTCAAAGTGGTGCTGGAAGGCGACCGGGCACTGTATTACCTGTTGCAGGCCTACGATCCGGAGTTCGCCGAACTGTTCAAGGTCGCCGCCGATTTCGAGGACGTCATCGAGCGCAATGACGCCAACGTCACACGCTATGTCCAATTGATCGCCACGCTGGTACGTCGCGAAAATCTGCGTGCCTTCGACCGCGGCGCGGTCGCGGCGGTGATCGATCACAGTGCGCGGCTCGCCGCCGACGGATGCAAACTGTCCACGCGCATGCGCGACATCGTGGACATCCTGCAAGAGGCCGATTTCTACGCGGGCGAGGCGGGCCAGACGCAGGTGCGGGCCGAGGCTGTGGCGCGGGCGATTCAGGCGCGCATCGAACGCGCCGACCGTGTGCGCGATCAGTTGCATGAAGAGATTCGGCGCGGCGTACTCAATATCGCCACGACTGGAAAATCCATCGGTCAAGTGAACGGCCTTACCGTGCTGGAGGCGGGCAGCTTCAGCTTTGGTCTGCCGGCGCGCATCACCGCGACCACGCGTTTGGGCGAAGGCGAGGTGATCGATATCGAGCGCGAAGTGGATATGGGCGGGCCGATTCACTCCAAGGGCGTGTTCATCCTATCCAGCTTTCTGGGGGCGCGTTATGCGCAGAATTTCCCGCTGTCGCTGTCCGCGAGTCTGGCCTTCGAGCAGTCTTATTCCGGCGTCGAAGGCGACAGCGCCTCGTTGGCGGAACTGTGCGCGCTGTTGTCGTCGCTGGCCGGCTTGCCGCTCGATCAATCCCTGGCCGTGACCGGCTCGGTGGATCAATTGGGTCGGGTGCAGGCGGTGGGGGGCGTCAACGAGAAGATCGAAGGGTTCTTCGATGTCTGCGCGCAGCGCGGGCTCACCGGCACGCAGGGCGTCCTCCTGCCGCAGTCGAATGTGCAGCACTTGATGTTGCGCAAAGAGGTGGTGGACGCCGTGCGCGAGGGGCGCTTCCGGGTCTATGCCGTGGCCGATGTGGATGCGGCGATGGCGTTGCTGACTGGGCGTTCCCCCGGCCGCGCGCGTGCCCTGGGCGAGTTCCCGCCCAAGAGTATCAACGGGCGAGTGCAAGAGCGTCTGGCCGACTTCGCGCGGCTGCGCATGGCCTTTTCTGGCGCCGTGCGCGAAGCGCCCGCCGCGGGCGGCGAGGGCGCCGCTTAAGTGCCGGTTTTATAGGTGCGGCCCTGGATCGACTTTGGGCCGACTCCGGATCGACTCGGGATCGACTCGGGATCGACTTTGGATCGAAAAGGGTGCCGTAAAGCGTATTAAAGAAGGCACGGATGATGGGGTGTCTGCCAAGGTTGACAGTCAAAGTCCCCCTAGCGTAAAGTTCGCGCTCCTCGATTTTTGGGGCTATAGCTCAGCTGGGAGAGCGCTTGCATGGCATGCAAGAGGTCGTCGGTTCGATCCCGACTAGCTCCACCAAATTGCGTGTGTTGACGGTTATGCATCGCTTCGGCCAACTCGCAGTGGCCTTGGGTATTCTGCTGGTGACAGTGGGGCTGGTCGGTGGTTTCACCGCCATGTTCCGGGATGCGGATGGGTTGGCCGTCAATCTTTTGGTTTTAGTGCCGCTCGGTTTTGCGGCGTTGCTCACGGGTGTGGTGGCTACACAGTTACACCGCCCGGGCAATCAACGTTAAGCAGTCCTTCGTCCCCTTCGTCTAGAGGCCTAGGACACCGCCCTTTCACGGCGGCGACAGGGGTTCGACTCCCCTAGGGGACGCCATATTTATCATGTCGTTACGAAGAAAAGGGCTGCGCAATGCAGCCCTTTTTGTTGGGTCTTGCCTTAAAGAAACAGTCGTAGTGACCGCTGGTTAATACCACAGATCGATCTCTAGCCTTTATCGCGTATCGCGGCCGAATACAGCAGGGTGCGGGTAGTCCATGGCTATAGGTAAAATTCAAATCCACGTCAGTCAGTTGAAGCTCGGGATGTTCATCGCCGAGCTGGACCGCCCGTGGCTCGGGACGCCGTTCCTGTTTCAGGGGTTCCGCATTCAGCGAATCGAGGAGATCGATAAGCTCAAGCAATTATGCGAGAGCGTGGTGATCGATCTTGAGAAAAGCGTGCATCGAAAGCGCCTGCTGGCCGCTGCGAACGATGCTGACAAGGCCGCGCCACGCCAGATTTATCAGATGGCCTCTTCCTTCGAAGAAGAAATCACCACGGCCAACGAGATCCGTGCGAATACCCAGACCTGTGTCGATCAATTGTTCGAGGATGTCGAACACGGTCGCATGATCGACTTGGTTGCCGTCAAGCGGGTTATCCATGACACGGTTGATGGTGTGCTGCGCAACCCAGATGCGCATATGTCCCTCACGCAACTGAAATCCTGGGATCAATACACCGCGCAGCATTCCATCAATGTCTGTGTACTGGCGTTGTCTTTTGCGCGGCATCTGGGTCTGCCACGGGCGGAAATGGAAATGCTCGGGACCGGCGCGCTATTGCATGACATAGGCAAATTGAAAACGCCGCTGGAAGTGTTGAATAAGCCCGGCAAGCTCACCGAAGAAGAATTCGCGATGATGAAGGCACACCCCGTACATGGGCGTGAACTCATCGAGAAGCGTTATGGGTTGTCGCACCACATTGCGGATATGGCATATTCCCACCATGAGCGGATTGCCGGGGGAGGATATCCGCGAGGGCTGAACGGTCATGAGATCTCGCTATGGAGCAAGATCGTCGCGATCGTGGATGTTTACGATGCCATTACCAGTGACCGTTGTTACCACAAGGGGATGCCGCCCACTGAGGCATTGACCAAGATGTATGGCTGGCGGATAAAAGACTTCGACGGCGAACTGTTGGAACAATTCATACAGTGCGTTGGTATATACCCCGTCGGCTCGCTGGTCGAACTGACGACCGGTGAAGTGGGTATTGTTATCTCGGTTAATCCAGACTCTCGGCTACGGCCAAAGGTTGATCTCATACTGGACACAAACAAGCAACCCTACTTCCCCACGCGGGTGCTTAACCTTGCGGATGTTCCCGGAGACGAGGCGTATGCGCATTGTGCGATCAAGGACGTGCTCAAGCCGGGCGCATACGGCATCGATATCAGCGATCACTTGGCGCCAATGCAGTCAGCCAAGGCGAAAACAATCGGCGTACGTTAATCTGCGCTGGGACGTGTTATTCCTTCTCGCGGCAGTCCAGTGAATGGTCTATTCACGCTTCCACATTTCCAAGGCCTACGGCGACAGACGCGCCTGACATGGGATTATGCCGGGCAGTTGCTGCATGCAGACCGGGTATTCGCGGTATGGGGACAGGCGTAGCGGGGCGGCTTAGACGGGTTCGATGGGGTTTTGTACCCGCTGTTCGAGAGTCTTGATTTGCTCGGCGCCGAGCTGCCGCGCGAGTTGCACGAGGCTGTCGCGCGCGGTCTGATCGCCGGCGGCCACGGCGTGGGCATACCAGAAGTAGGCCTGTTCGATATCGCGGTCGATGCCGCGGCCGTTTTCATAGGCCCAGCCCAGCCCCTGTTGGGCCTCGGGAATGCCGCTTTTCGCGGCGAGTTGCCACCAGAACACCGCCTTGCCGTCGTCGACCGAAATTCCCAGGCCTTTGTGGTAATGCCAACCCAGAAAATGCTGGGCCAACGGATCGCCGTCGATGGCCAGTGCCTCGGTGAGGACGAACGAGGTTTCGAAGTCGCCGCGTTGCAAGGCGTCTACCGCGCGGCTCAAGAGTGGATCTTCGCTATGCATGCCGGCAGTGTAACCTGTACGCGCGGCGCGAATAAACGGCGCGATTGCATGGGTTAATCGCCGGGCTCTGCATTTGCCTGCGACTATGCGGGCGTGTAGCGAATGCCGACCACCCAGTAGACGCTTGGGCCTTGGGGTGTTTCCACGCGCACTTCATCGTCGAGGGTGCGTTTCAGCAAGGCGCGCGCCAGCGGCGAGTCCATGCTGATCCAACCCTGCTTGGGATCGAACTCGTCCGGTCCGACGATGCGGTATTCGTAAGTCTTGCCGTCGCCATCTTCCAGACCGACCCAGGCGCCGAAGAACACGCGGTTGAGATCACTGGGCAGTTGCCCGACCACTTGGAGATCCGGCAGGCGTTTCTGCAGATAGCGGATGCGCCGGTCGATCTCGCGCAATTCCTTCTTGCGATAGATGTACTCGGCATTCTCGGAACGGTCGCCTTCGGCCGCCGCCGCGGACAAGGCCTGGGTCACCTCGGCGCGGCGCTTCCACAGCGCGTTCAGTTCGTCCTGAAGCTGCTGATACCCCGCCGGCGTGATGTAGGGCGAGGCCTTGGGTTGGGGCGGGCGGTAGCGGGACATGCGTACTCGGGCGTCGCTGCGGTTCGGAACAGTGGAGGCAAACTATACCCGCGCTGGTATGCTGATGACAGTTCGGACACGAGGGGAAAGACGATGGGAGAACAAGCGCAATGCTGGAAATGCGGGGCGCCGGTCGGCGACCTGCTGCTAATGCCGGGCCGGCGCGTGCCACGCGAGGCGGAATGCCCGCAATGCCGAGCACAACTGCACGTCTGCCGCGCCTGCGTGTTCCACGACACCCGCGTCGCCAAACAGTGCCGCGAGCCCATCGCCGAAGAGGTCAAGGACAAGACGCGGGCGAATTTCTGCGACTACTTTCAGTATCGCGAGGATGCCTATCAGCCGGGCGACACCGATGCGGCGGAGGCGGCGCGGAGGGCGTTGGAGGATTTGTTTAGGGGGTGAGGGTAGGGATATAACGTGAAGTTGAGGGGCCTCGCGCGGCTTTTCGCGCGAGGCCCCTCTCGAACGCAGGGTTAGAGATCATGGGCAATTGCCGGAAGTGGGTATCCATCTTTGGTGTGCTTCTCTATGTCCGAGCGCAGCTTGTCCATCTTGATAATTTCTGGGCTGATGCCTTTGGCGTTTGCGGCGAAGAACGCAATAAGCGCAGCATTGCGCCCTGGCGCGAGACGTACCATGAATTCTGAAAGTACGGTGGCGATTCCCGTAAAGGTGTTAAAGAAGGGCAGCGTTGCAAAATGCGGGCTGTAGATGAAGTAGAAGTCTTCTGGACTCTTTGAATAGTCGACGTCTCTCGTTCCGATGCTGTGCAGATAGACCTCTGCGGCTGCCTTGATGCCGTTAAAAAGTATGAGGGCAGCCCCCTCCTTCTTCATCCAGCTTTGATACGCACGAATGACTTCATGAGGATTGGTGGACTCGAGAATCGGTTTGAGTTCCTCGAAGTGCGTGTACTCCGCCAACAGTTCGTTAGTTGAAGAGATGGAACCGTGGTGTGCAATCGTCTTTTCCTCTGCTCTATCAAGAATGCCTTTGGCAAGCATGAGGGCATCTCTGCGGCTTGTCTCTTGCAGGTGTTGGAATTGCGCGGCGAACTGCTTGCGCTGTTCTTCTAGTTGTTTGGATTGATATCGGAGACCCGCAGAAAACCACAGCACCGCAAGGAGGCTCCCAGCGCCAGACAGAATGCTCCCGAGCGCAGAAAGACGCTCGTGGTCTAGCTCGCGAATGGATACCCCGACCACTATCGCTACGGCGAGGCTCAACCCTATGAGAATTCGCGTCGGCATGATCTCTAACGTCTGAAATCAGGGGGCAAGCCGCTTGCGGCTTGCCCCCTGGATTGATGGGTTATGCCTAAAATGCATCAAACGTCACCGACTGGAGAAGGGCGAGTCCTTCCGCGTCAAAACTTGAATAGCTCGTATCTGGTGGTGCTTTCCGAGATAGTTCGACTTGAATCCCAACGGCCGGCTTGCTGGGGTGAACACAATGCATCCCTATTGTTTCAAGGACGCTGTACTGTCCGCCTCTTTTGGCCTCAGCGCCAAAATCTTTCGATGCGGACCTATATATGACGCATGTTTCAGGTCGTCCGTCATAGAGTTGTTCTGTATTTCGTATTCTTTCGAATCGATCCGTGCTCGGTTCTCTAGTGCGCCCCTCGCGCACTACCTTCAGAAAGTCCTCCTTCGAGGAAGCAGGATGAATGTTGTACACGTTGCAACCCGCAATCAATGTGTCGTTCTTCGGCGTCCCGAGGGCGCCAAAGGCGCATTGATACGTTGAACGCATGATTGCGGCCCACTTGTGCCCTTCAGGCAGAACAAAGGAAACACCGGGCTGATCTACCCTCTGTCCACCGGCCAAGAATTGGTAACTCGGCACGGATACACAACCAAATAGCAAGACAGCGAGAAGAAAAAGTAGCGTTCGATGCATCGGCCTCTCCTTTTTAGGCATAACTATAATATAGGGAGCCTAAATGCGCCGTTTACAAACGGAACTTGTGCGCTCCTTTTGGTTTTTGTGTATTGGAGAATCAATCTCTTGACCTCCCGCAACGGAGCCTAAAACAAAACGGCAACGGAGTACAAACGTTTTAGGTGCCATTCCTAATCTGCATGTGTCAGCCAAGTGGGTTTATCCCTGCCTCAGCCGTTTCTTGAGCGCCTTGTCCAAAGCGCGCCCCGCTGCCGTCATGCCGAACGCCGCGGTCACGAAGGTGATCGAGCCGTAGCCGAAGCGGCAATCCAGATGTACGCCGTGGATGCCGGGTTTTTCATGGCTGACGGTGCCGTCGGCCTTTGGGTAGACCGGCTGCTGAGTGGAGAACACGCATTCGACGCCGAAGTAGCGTTGCGGGTTGCGCGGGAAGTTGTGCCGGTCGCGCAAGGCGCTGCGCACTTTGGCGGCGAGCGCATCGTTGTAGGTGCGGCTGAGATCCTTGATCTGGATGAGTGTGGGATCGGTCAGGCCGCCGGCGCCGCCGGTGGTGATGATGGGGATCTTGTTGCGTCGGCAGTAGTAGATCATCGCCGCTTTGAATTTGATGCTGTCGATGGCGTCGATGACGTAGTCGTAGCCGTAGCCGTGCGCCTTGTCGAGATGCGTGGCGAGATTGTCGGCGGTGATGAAGTCGTCGATCGGCCGGCAGTCGCAGTGCGGATTGATCTGGCCGATGCGTTCGGCCATGACCTCAATCTTCTTCTGCCCGACGGTATCGCTGCGTGCCTGCAATTGGCGGTTGATGTTGCTGAGGGCGACTTCGTCGTAGTCGATCAAGGTGATGCGGCCGACGCCGCTGCGCGCCAGGGCTTCGACCGCCCAGGAGCCGACGCCGCCGATGCCGACCACGCAGAAGTGCAACTGCGGGAGCAGCGCATAGGCGCGGTCGCCGTAGAGGCGTTGGATGGCGCCGAAGCGTTGATCGTAGTCGGATACCGTCATGCTAACTCCCACCCAAATGCGCGCACACCCGCGCGCCGCCCAAGCGCTCGCTGTGGTCGATGTCGATATGCCCGCCATACGCCGAGGCGATATCGCGCGCCACGGCCAGACCGATGCCTTGACCGGGCATAGTACTGTCGACGCGCACGCCGCGACCGAGCACGGCGGCGCGTTGTTCCGGTGCGATACCGGGGCCGTCGTCCTCGATGCACAACAGCAATTCCTGGCTGCCCGCGACGTCGTGCAGATGGGCCGTTGCGGTGACGCGCGATGCGGCCCATTTGCAGGCGTTGTCCAACAGGTTGCCGCTGAGTTCCATGAGGTCTGCCTCGTCGCCGCGAAACTGGAGTGTGCTGTCCGCGTTCAGCATCAGCGTCAGGTGGCGCTCGGCATAGACTTTTTCGAGACTGTTGAAAATGCGTTGCAGCAAGGGCGCGAGGGCGACCGGTGCCATCAGCGTGGTGCGTCCGGAGGTGGCAGCGCGCTGCAATTGATAATCGACGATCTGGCTCATGCGTTCGGTCTGTTCGCGCACCAGCAGTTCCAGATCGGTCGCTTGTGTTGTTTGAGAACCCGCGCCGCGCAACACGGCCAGCGGCGTTTTGAGGCTGTGAGCGAGATCGGCCAGCGCGTCGCGGTAACGGGCGAGTCGACCGCGCTCGGTCTTGAGCAGGGCGTTCAGGTTGTCGGTGAGGCCGCGCAACTCGCGCGGATAATCGCCGCTCAACACGTCGCGTTCGCCGCCCTCGACGGCGGCGAGATCGCGTTCCACGCGGCGCAAGGGACTCAAGCCCCAACGCAGTACCACGCCCTGCGCGATCAACACGCCGACGGCCAGCACGGCAAACCAGACGAACAGCCCTTGGCGGAAACGCGCGACCTGGGCCAGATAGGCCTCGGGGTCTTCGCTGACGCTGAAGGTGAAATTCACGCTGCGTCGGCCGAGATCCCAACTGTTGCCGAAGGCGAGGACGAACAGGTTGTGCATATCCGCGGTTTGCAGCCGCGTAAACAACCATTCGCCGGGTTGCATCTGCGGCGGCACCGGCAAGGTCTGACCGAGTTGCGATGGCGATTGCCAGGCCACGGTGCGATCCGCACGAACGATTTGCGCGTACAGCCCCGAGCCGGGGCGCGTGAAACGCTCTTCGGGCAGACTCTCGGGCATGGTGAGGTTGCCGCGTCGGTCCAGGTTGGCCGCGGCCAGCAGACCGTAGATGTGCGCTTGCAGGCGTTCGCGCACGGCGGTCTCGGCCGAGTCGCGGAAGGCGCGATCCAGCGCCCAGCCGGTCAAGCCGAGGAAGGTCGCCAGCACCAGGCTGGCGGCGAGACCGAGGCGGGCGTTCAGCGAGTGCATTCAGTGGCCGCGCGGCAGGGCGAGGCGATAGCCGCGGCCGCGCACGGTTTCGATCGGGTTGAGCGTGTTGTCGGGATCGAGCTTGCGGCGCAAGCGGCCGACGAACACCTCGATGGTGTTGCTGTCGCGGTCGAAGTCCTGTTCGTAGAGGTGTTCGGTCAGATCGGTTTTGGAAATCACCTCGCCGCTGTGCAGCATCAGATGTTCGAGGACTTTGTATTCGTACGTCGTCAGTTCGATGCCCTGACCGTCGACCTGTACGCTCTGCGCGCCGGTGTCCATGACGATCGGGCCGCATTGCAGGGTGGATTGGGTCCAGCCCGACGCGCGGCGCACCAACGCGCGCAAGCGTGCCAGCAGTTCCTCCACCTCGAAGGGCTTGACCAGATAATCGTCGGCGCCGGCCTCCAGGCCTTCGACCTTGTCTTGCCAGCGGCCGCGCGCGGTGAGGATCAGAATCGGGAAATCCTTGCCGGCGGCGCGCAGGCTGCGGATGACCTCGATGCCGGAGAGTTTCGGCAGGCCAAGATCGATCACGGCAATATCGAGAGGATATTCGCGGCCGGCATACAGGCCTTCCTCTCCGTCGCGGGCGGTATCCACGACATGGCCTTCCGCCTTCAGGCGCGTGCGCAGTTGCTCGCGCAGGAGATTCTCGTCTTCGACTATGAGTACGCGCATGGAAAAGGGTCAGTCCGATTATTGGGCGTCGAGAAACAGCACTTGGACCCGGCCGTTGGGCGTGAGCACTTTGACGCGGTAAAACAGTTGACCACCGTCGTCGATGGGTTCGGCCGACAACACGCGGCCACCGGTACGTTGTTCGGCCTCGGCAACGGCCTCGGACAGATTCATGCCGCGTGGTGCGTAGCGGGGCTCGGATTCGTAGCGGGGCGCGGGGGCATAGCCGCGTTCGTAGCTGCGTTCGTCGCGATTATCATAACGCGGTTGTGGGGCGTAGCGGCGTTCGTCTTGCGGTGGCTGGTAGTGTCGCCCGTTGTCTTGTCGGTCGCGTTGCGTGTCGCGATTTTGTGTGTTGCGCGGCGCCGTGTTTTGTTGAACATGGCCGCGCTGCGGGGCGACGCGTTCCGACCGCTGACGTTCGCCGTCCTCGTCCTGCGGCTTCTTGGCCTGGGCGACAGGCAACGCGAGCAACAGCCCGCACAATAGCCATGCCTGTCGTTTCCAAGTCCGGTGTTGCATGTGTCTCGCGATGCTCGCGTCTCTTACAGTGATTGATATGGCCGAGGCTATGTACCCGATAGTACGTACATGGCCGCGGCCTGCCAAGCGGTTAGCCGGTATCCTTACCAGGCCGGTTGGACCGAGACCTGCACGCGGATGCGCTCGCCCGGATCGTGCGGCATGCGCGTCTCGTATTCCTCGCCCTGATAACGGTAGAACACGCGATAGCCCTCGACGCGCTGTTCCTCCCGGTAATCCTCGACCTGGCGGCAATGGGTTTCCTGCACCGTGCGATAGCCATCCGGTGTGCGGTGTTGTGCGCCGATGTCGCGGCCGATGGAGCCGCCCAGCACCGTGCCGGCCACCGTGGCCGCGTCCTTGCCGTGGCCCTTGCCCATGGTATGGCCGACCACGCCACCGATGATGCCGCCGAGGATCATCGGCGTGGCCGACGAATAGCTGCTCTCACGCACCGGCACGTCCTCGTCCCAACATTCCTCGCGCGGCGTACTGACACGCACCTCGCGCGTGATCGGTTCGACGCGCACAACCTCCGCATAATCGAAACGGCTGCCGCCCTCGCGCGGATAGCCGGGGCCGGCGTACGCCGACGGTGTGGCGGTCAATAGGCTCAGGGCCAGGGCGCTGGCCAGTCGTTGGGTGTTCATTGCCGATCTCCTTGAGTTGAACGGGTTCCGCACAACGCGGCACGGTTTGGATGCGTGCAGGGTCAGGATAGGCGTGGCCGGCTGAATACGGCCTGAACGCATCGCTGTGGCTTGTTCAGGGAGCGTTCAGGGCTTGGCGCTTACGCTACAGGCGTAAGTTCCCTTCCAGGGGGATCGAGAGAGGAGAGAGGCCATGAACGGATCGACAAGAAGAGGCTTACGCCTAACTTATTTGGCAGCGGCAACCGCGCTGGCCGTGGCCTTGGCACTACCCACGAGCGGCTATGCGCGCGATGGCTCGCGGGGCGCGGGCGTGGTGACAGTCGGTTATCGCGATCATCACGAGCACGGCAACCATCATGGGGGGCATTGGGGACATGCGCCCCGCGGCCACGCCTATGGTTATTATGCGCCGCGCTACCCCATGCCGTACTACCGTTCCTACACGCGCATTTATTACGAGCCGCATTATTACGTGCCGCGCTATTACTACGTGCCACGCTATTACGACTATGGCGGCAGCGGTTGGGATATCGATCTCAGCTACCACTTCAGCGATCGCTGGTAGATTTGCGCGCCGGGCGGCGTGGCATCGACTTCGTGCTTCTGCCCCCGCTTCTATTTTCGCTTCTACCCCGAGTTATATCTGGTGCGGTGATCTGCTGCCGGTAGTATTCGCCGGCACAGACGCCGAAGGCGACCGAGACATTCAGGCTTTCCACGCTACCGCTGCCGGGAATTCTCAGCACCTGCTCGGCCATGTCGAACAAGCTGGCGGAAACGCCGATGTGTTCGGCACCCATAATCAGCACGGTGCGTGACGTGAACGGGTGTTGATACAACGAGCCGCCCCGGCCACCGGCGGTGGCGACTAATTGAAAACCCAACTCCTGTAATTGATGCAGTTGCCGGGCCGGTTGGCGCAGCAGGACCTGTGCGACCTGTTCCGCGCCGCCTTCGGCCACGCGGCAGGCGGCGCCGGAGAGTTTGGGTAAACGGCCTTCGGCGCCGAGAATGAAGCGCACACCGAAATGCGCGCAGCTACGCATGATGGCGCCGAGGTTGTGCGGATTCTCCACGCCGTCGAGATAGACCAGCAGTTGTTTGCCCTGATCTTCGCGCAGCAAGCCCAGCAGGTCGGAAAATTCCAAGGGCGAGCGTTCGCGCGCGAGGATGCAGATGCCCTGATGATGAATGGAATCGGTGAGGCGTTCCAGGTCGTCGCTGGCGACGATGTGATAGGCCTTGCGTTTGGCGGCTGTCCAGCGCAACAGCTCGGTGAATTTCGGAATCAGCGGCTCTTCCAAGTAGACACGCACGATGTCGTGCGGACGACGTTCCCACAAGGCCTGACACGCGGCGATGCCGTAGTATTTGAGTTCGCGGCGCGTGCTGTCCGGTGTCGTTGTGCCGCGTTCCGGTTTTCGCGTCGGTGCATGCTGTGATTTGAGATGCGATTCTTGAGGCGATACTTGGAGCGATTCGGCGGGTGGCTTGGCCGGTGGCGTGGTGGGTCGTGTGGTGGGTCGTGTGGTGGGTCGTGTGGTGGGCCGGGGTTTCTGCGCGGGGCCGGATTTAGAGCGGGACTTGTCGCGCGTGTCCCAAACAGATTGCGGGGCGGATTGCGGCGCGTGGGGCTTGCGCGGGGGTTTGCGGGATTCGGTCACGGTGACTCCAAGCGGGTGGATACGTTGCTGGGCGCTAGTTTAACAGCCAAGCTAGCGCGGTGTAGGCAGGGCGTGTCCTGTCCAGGTGCCGAAGGCTTTCAATGCCGGTTTGGCGCTGCCGTCCTGGCGGAACAATCCCCAATACGCCTCGCTTGCTTCCAGATGACCGAACTCGTCTTGCAGCTCGCGCGGTTTCCACGGCGCGTCGAAGGCCTCGAATCCGGCGATGCTTTGTGTCGGGCCGGATGGGATGCGTGCCAGCAACCGCGTCCAGAAATCGGCCTGGCGTTGCTCGGTGAAGCCTTGTTCCGCGGGTCCGCTTGGCACGCCGGTTTCCTTGATGAGCACCGGTTTGGTCGTGACCGTATGCAGGCGTTGCAGCACCTCGGTCACGAAGGTCGTGGCTTGTTCCAGATTGTCGGGCTTGAACCAGGGCTCGAAGCGCGGATGTACGTTGGGCAGCAGCAGATCCAGTTTCAGCAGTACGCCGGCATCCGCCGAATCCAGATAGACGCTGAACGGTTCGCTGCTGCCCAACGCGAGCCGCGGCAGTCGTTTGCGCACGTACGCGGCCGCCGTCTCGATATCGCGTGCCTGATACCGTTTCCAGAACAAGCCTTCGTTGCCGAGTATCAGCGCGATGACCTGCCGAGGATAACGGCGCGCCAGGGCGATGGCCTGATCCAATTCGGCCGTATCTTTGGGATTCCATACGCCAAGCATCAAGGCGTGGAATCCGGCGTTCACGGCCAGTTCCGGGATCAGCGCTTGGCCATGGTCGAGACCGTAGGTCACGATGCCGGAGAAGTACGGTCGCAGGCGTTGCAGATCGTCGCGGATGCCGGCAGCCGTCGCGGGTTGCGGAACGCCGTTGAGCATGGAGAACCCGCGCGGCACATAGGCGACGAAGCGCTGCGTGGCCAGCGCGGCAGCTAAACGTGTATTGGCCGAATGCGGATTGGGCGTCGCGGCTCCGGACCATGCCGGCAGGATGAAGAGCGCCATGCATAGGGCGAGGAGGGCGGCTCTCATGAAATGCATTTCAACCTCGTGTCGTTGGCGCATCGCGGGATGATGGCGGGGTGACTTTGGTGTAGCCCCGGTTGTGACAGACTGCTATAGAATACGCGAGGAGCATACCCGCATGGACCTGATCGACACCCATTGTCACATCGACGTCGAGGAATTCGCCGCGGACCGCGGCGCGGTGCTGGCGCGTTGTCGCCAGATGGGCGTCGCGCGGCTGGTTGTGCCCGCGGTGTTGGCGCGAACCTGGCAACCTCTGCTCGATCTGTGCCGTTGCGAGCCGGGTTTGTTGCCGGCCTTGGGATTGCATCCGGTGTATCTCGATGAGCATACGGACGCGGATATCGATGCGCTCGGCGAGTGGGTTGCACGCGAACACCCGGTGGCCGTGGGCGAGATCGGGTTGGATTATTTCGTCGGCGATCTGGATCGGGTGCGCCAGCAGCGCTTGTTCGAGGCGCAATTGACGGTCGCGCGCGAGGCCGGCTTGCCGGTGCTGTTGCATGTGCGCAAGGCCCACGATCAGGTGTTGGCGACGCTGAAACGGCTCAAGGTTCGCGGCGGCATCGCTCACGCCTTCAATGGCAGCGCGCAACAGGCGCAGCAGTACATCGATCTGGGTTTCAAACTCGGTTTTGGCGGCATGTTGACCTACGAACGCTCGACCAAGTTGCGCAGTCTGGCGCGGTCGCTGCCCTTGGATGCCCTGGTGCTCGAAACCGACGCGCCGGATATGACCGTGGCCGCGCACCATGGCGAGCGCAACAGTCCGGAATATCTGCCCGACTGTCTGCGTGCGCTCGCCGACGCGCGCGACGAAAATCCCGTCATGCTGGCGGCCGCGACCACCCGGAATGCGGAGCGTGTGTTGGGGTTGATGTCTTAAAGCGCTTCCGAGATCGCTTCAGGTCGCGGGCGAGGCGACGACGGTACAGGCCTGTAAATCGACAGTGCCACCCGCGTTGATGGCCTGATAGAGATTCCAGAATTTCTCGTCGATCTGCCGGATGCGGGATTTCCGATGGGCGCGCAGAAAACGTCCGGCGGCGCGCGGGCCAGCGTTGTAGGCGGCATAACTGGCGCGGGCGAGGTCTGTCGGCGTGCCGGTCCGCGCGGCGATGGGTCGGGCATACAGGCGCAGGTAGCGCAACAGAATGCGCGTGCCGGCGTAGACGTTGTAGCCGGTATCGTTCTTCAAACGCTGAATATCGAAGATGCCGCGCCACACGCGCGGGTTGATTTGCATCATGCCGATGCTGCCGCTGGGCGAGCGCACATAGGTCACGGCGCCGTTCTCGCGGGCGTATTGGCGCCAACAGCTTTCGATCATGGCCGTCGCCGGCACCAGATGGCGGAAGATTTCGGCTTCCGCCACGGAGATGCGCGTGGTGGGCGTCTCGCGCTGGCGTACGTTGTCGAGCAGGGCGTTGACCACGGCACGGTAGGTGTCCATCTCTTCCGGTTGCGGAATCCATTCGTGCAGTTGGTCGGACAACTGTTGCGCGGCGTCTGGAGTGGTGTGGGGCGCTGCTTCCGCCTGCGCCACGGGAATCAGCAGATCCAGCCAGCGTAGCGATTGCGGGGTCGGCGTTTCGGGCGATACGGGTGGCGCAGGCGCAGGCGTTTGGGGTTGGTCCAGATCGAACAGATCCTGTAGGAACGGGTCCAGGTTCCAGTCGTATTGCAGCGGGTCAGCCTTGTCCAGCGGACGCATGGCCCGTGCCAGACGGCGCAGGCCGTTCTCGGAAATCTCCATGCCCAAGCCGGGCGCGGTGGTATCCAGGAGAAACAGCGCATCGCCCGCAGTCAGGAAGGAGAGATACGACAGCAGGCGCCCATGCAACTGGCCGCGATCGCCCGCATCCATGATGAGCGTATGCAAGTCGTTCCAGGTTGTGACGAACAACGCACGGGTCGGGTCCGCGCTCGTCTCCTCGGCCTCGCCGGATAAGATGGCTGTGATTTGATAGCGGCTGTTGAGCAGAATCTCCAGCAGACGGATGCGGATGTCGTCGTCCACGATATCCAGCCCCAGATTGCGGATGATGTACACCAGGAATGCATCCCAGGCTTGGCTGGTGCGTTCGAAACTGGCAAGTTCCTCGGCTGTCAGCGGAGTTTCGGTCGCGGTGTCGGCAACGTCGGGCTGGGCCAGATAGTGATCCGGTATGTCCAACACCAACGGTACGCTGAGTTCATGCTTGGCGACGGTCAGCGTGGTGGTGCGCGCCGAGGCCAGAATCCTGTCGAGTTCCTCGACCTGGGACGGCGTGGCGAAATTGTGCAGCACGCTGGTGACTTCGCTGCGCGGTGGGCGCAGATCGATCTGAAACGCCTCCAGGCGCGGTTGCATGATACGGGCAACCAGCTTCCAGACCAGCCCGGCGGCGAGGCTTTTGTTGCCCTGTTCGTCGATCAACTGGGTGTCGCGCAGGCGGTAACGCAGCAGATGTTCCGGCGTGATGTAGGGTTCGAGCTCGAATTGCGCCGTACCGCGCCAGTCGATGGCCCCGTAGCAGCTTCCGAACCAGTTGGGGCCGAACTTCAGCGTCGTGTGCGTTTTGACATGCAGCCGGCCGCCGTCCGTTTCCAGTTTCAGACCTTCGAGTTGGATAAAGCGGCAGTCGCCCTGGCGGAATATTTCCGCAGGTGCAGGGTCTTTGATGCCGAGCGTGTCCTGTAACGATTCCTGAAGCACCGTGACCGGCAAGCGCAACGGCAGTGTCAGCTCCGCGGCGTGCGCCGTCGCGGAGACCGACAATGCCAATGCCAATAACAATGGCAGCAACAGACAGACGGAACGTGAAAGAAAGGCGGTCATCGGGGGTAAGCAAATGCCATTCGATGTGCGATGCTTATATTTACCATGTCCACAGCCGGACTGCGGCACAAAAAAAACCCCGCCGTTGCAGGCGGGGTACAATCTCGATATCGCCCCCTGTTAACCACCATCGGCATTGCGCGAACCACATGGCAGTGAATAGCGAACCGAGTTACACCGGATGTCCGTAAGGTCACGAAGCGCGTGACCCGTGCTGGAAACGCGGGCACCGGGGCCAGGATCAAGGACCCATGGCGAGGTCATAGTGTAACTTTGTTTGGGCGCCACTGTGAGGGGGTGGCCGGTATTTTTTTATGGCTGGAGCGTTGTCTGGAAACAACGGATGCTTGGCTCGAAGTGCGGGCATCGAGGCCATTGAAATTTATATTTAACATAGAGATAGACGAGGAATTTATGCCCTGGGTATCTACCTCGGGCACCCAGCGACGCCAGCTTTACGTCGAATTTCTAGGGGATGAAGGGCTCGATTATTAACCGAGTAATTTAGTATGGATAAGGGCCGAGAATGCCACGCCCCACAGAAGGATCTATGTCGATCACTTTACACACCCTCGGTCACAGCGACCGGACACTGAACGAGTTCCTGGGTCTGCTCAACGCAGCCGAACTCCATACGATCGTGGATGTTCGGCAGCAGCCGTACTCGTCGCGCCATCCGCACTTCGGTCAGGACGCCTTGCGCGAGGCACTGACCTCGGCAGGTTTCGAATACCACTGGGCCGGACGCCAATTGGGTGGGCATCGAGCCGCGCAAGCCGTGTCGCCGCATGTGGCATTGGTGGAGGATGGCATGCGCGGCTTTGCCGATTACATGGGTAGCGAACCGTTCAAGAAAGGCGCCGCGCAATTGCTTCAGTTGGCCAGCCGCGCTGCCACCGCGATTCTCTGCGCCGAACGCGAACCGCTGAAGTGCCATCGCTCGCTGATTGCCGATTACCTGACGTTGCAAGGCGTCACGGTGATGCATCTCGTCGATGCACTGCCGGCGCAGGCGCACCTGCTCAGACCCGAGGTACGACGCGAGTCCGCCGAACTGATCTATGACCGCGGTGTCACTGCAGCACTGCTGTAGGAAGAGGAGATATCCTGATGTTTCGGAGTGATAAGTTGCCGCGCATGCCGACACCGGAAGAAGCTTTGCCGGGGCGCGCTACACCGATGCCGGTACCGCCGCGCCACCATGTGAACGGCAATCCGCTGGAAGGCCCTTTCCCGCCGGGGCTGGAGCTGGCGATGTTCGGCCTGGGCTGCTTCTGGGGTGCGGAACGGGTGTTTTGGCAGATGCCCGGCGTCTATTCGACGGCGGTTGGCTACGCTGCCGGTTACACGCCGAACCCCAGCTACAAGGAAGTTTGCTCGGGATTGACCGGACACAACGAGGTCGTTCGCGTCGTATTCGATCCGCGCACAGTGGCTTATGCAAGCTTGCTGCGGACATTCTGGGAAGCGCACGACCCCACGCAAGGGATGCGGCAGGGCAACGATGCCGGTACTCAATACCGTTCCGGGATATACACCTACTCGGATGCGCAGCAGGCGGCCGCCGAAGCTTCGCGACAGGCGTTCCAAACGGCATTGGGCCAAACGGGACGCGGCGCCATCACGACCGAAATCGTTGCCGCGCCGCCATTCTATTTCGCGGAGGATTATCACCAGCAATATCTGGCGAAAAATCCGGGTGGCTATTGCGGGCTCGGCGGCTGCGGTATTCGCTATCCCAGTTGACCCGGGATTCCCCATTCAGCTCGCTTGGGTAGCTTGCCCGGAGACGAATTCCGTCGACGGAGCATGCACTTGGCGCCAATCGTTCAAGGCCTCCAGCAGCTCCAGCAGGCGCGTGTCATAGAGGCAGTAAAACACGAACGAGCCATGCCGTTCGGCCTTTACCAAGCCCGCTTCCCGCAACGCCCGCAGATGGAACGACACATTGGTCTGGGTCAGTCCCGTGCCCGCGATGATGGCAGACACCGGGCGGCATTCGAGGCCCATGCTGCATAGAATGTGGAGTCGGTTGGGCTCGGCCAGCAATTTGAAAAGCTGCGCGAGATCCTTGACGGGCAGATTCTTGAATGAGTCAATAGGCATATGTGTTGCCACGCATGTGAGTCGGGTTCCAGGACTGCGTGCATATTGGCCGACCCCGGCAACGACGGTCAACTGCTCAGTGCCCAGTCAGTATCCGGTTGGCGGGATATATCAATAATCGGGGCGTCACGTTGCCCATGACGAGGCTTTCATGGATTTTCCGGAACATGTGTTACCCAGCGTCCTGCATGCCCTGGCGGCACCGATTGTCCTGATCTGGTTATTCGCCGCGCTGCTGCATCTCCCGCTGCGCCGGCTCTACGACAATACCTTTACGCATGTGTATTTCGGCGCCTGCGTCGCGGTATTGCTGTTGTGGAGCGTGCATGCGGGCGTGTCGCCGACGCTGCATTTCCATCTCCTGGGTGTGACCGTGCTGACACTGATGTTCGGCTGGCAGTTCGCCTCGCTCGGTGTGGCGCTCATCCTGGTGGGTGCCACGCTCAACGGCCAGGGCAGTTGGTCGACCTTCGCGGTAAACATGGTGTGCATGGGTGGCATTCCGATCGCGGTCAGTACCCTGCTGTTGCGCTGGGCGCAGCGCCGCCTGCCGCACAATTTTTTCATCTATGTCTACGTTAATGCATTTCTCGCCGCAGGTGTTTCCATCGTGGCGACAGGACTCGCCGGGGCGGGCCTGCTCTGGATCACGGGCGCGCATAACCTGGCATGGTTGAGCTATCAATATCTGGCCTTCTTCCCGCTGATGTTCTTTTCCGAAGCGGTGATGAACGGTATGGTCATGACCCTGCTGGTCGCACTGCGGCCCGAGTGGGTGAGCAGCTTCGACGACAATCGCTATATCACCGGAAAATAACCGCGGCTCATTCGGCTGCGGACATGCTACGCTGCACGCTGCGGCCGTGCCGTGGTAAAACACACTAACGTCCTGTATTCCCCGGCCGGCCGAAATATCCGAATATCGAACCTGTTACCTATCAACGATCGGAGAGCCGTCTGATGGCCTTTGCGTCCGCGCGCAAGAGTTTGTACTACCGTTTCACACCGTTCCTGCGCTGGTGGCCGATGGTCAATCGGCAGAGCCTGCGCGACGATTTCGCGGCCGGCCTCACCGGCGCCATTGTGGTGCTGCCGCAAGGCGTCGCGTTCGCCGCCATCGCCGGCATGCCGCCGGAATACGGCCTCTACGCCGGCATGATCCCCGCAATCGTCTCCGCGCTGTTCGGCTCGTCCTGGCATCTGGTTTCGGGGCCGACCACCGCCGCCTCGCTGGTGCTGTTTTCGGGGCTGAGCGCGTTTGCCGAACCGGGCAGCGTCGACTATGTGCGACTCGCGCTCACCTTGACCTTTATGGTCGGCATCATCCAATTGACCATGGGCCTGGCGCGGCTGGGCGTGCTGGTCAACTTCATTTCGCATTCGGTCGTGATCGGCTTCACCGCGGGCGCGGCGCTGCTCATCGCCAGCAATCAGCTCAAGCATTTCTTCGGCGTCGATGTGCCGCGCGGATTGCATTTCCACGAAACCCTGCTGATCGTGGCGCGGCAACTGGGCGATATCAATCCCTATGTGACCGCCGTTGCCATGCTCACCCTGGTGCTCGGCGCGCTGATAAAGCAGGTCCGGCCGAAATGGCCGTACATGATTATCGCCATGGTCGTCGGCAGTCTGCTGTCGGTGTGGCTGAACCAGCGCTTCGGCATGGCGCAGACCGGCATCAAAACCGTCGGCGCGCTGCCGGCGAAATTGCCGCCGTTGTCCGCGCCCGACTTGTCCCTGGAGGCCTTGAAGAACCTCGCGCCGGTGGCACTGGCCGCGACCTTGTTCGCCCTGACCGAGGCCGTATCCATCTCGCGTTCGATCGCCATGAAGAGCGGTCAGCACATCGACGGCAATCAGGAATTCTTCGGCCAAGGCCTGTCCAACATCGCCGGCAGTTTTTTCTCCGGCTACGTCGCGACCGGCTCGTTCAATCGCAGTGGACTGAACTACGGCGCCGGCGCCAAAACGCCGATGGCGGCCGTGTTCGCCGGCGCGTTATTGGTGGTCATCGTCGTGCTGGTCGCGCCGTTCGCGGCTTATCTGCCGAACGCTGCCATGGCTGGCATCCTGATCCTGGTGGCCTGGGGCTTGATCGACTTCCACCACATCGCGCAGATTCTGCGCGCCAGCAAATCCGAGTCCGCGATCCTGGCGACGACCTTCTTCGCAACGCTGTTCCTGGAATTGGAGTTCGCCATTTTCCTCGGCGTGATGCTGTCGCTGGGACTGTATCTGAAACGCACCTCGCAACCGGCCGTCAATATCCGCGCACCCGACCCGCATCAGGAAAAACGCAAATTCGCCAGCGCCGCGGCTGTGGTGGAATGCCCGCAACTGCGTTTCGTGCGCATCGACGGTTCGTTGTTCTTCGGCGCCATCAGCTACGTACAGGAACAGCTCCGCGATTTCGACGAGCAGCACCCCGAGCAGAAAAACCTCGCCATCATCGCCTCGGGCATTAACTTCATCGACCTCGCCGGCGGCGAATTCCTCGTTAAAGAGGCCGAACACCGGCGCAAACTCGGAGGCGAATTGTATCTGATCCGAGTGAAGGAAAGCGTCTGCGGCGAATTCAAACGCGCCGGCTTCATCGACGGTATCGGCCGCGAAAACATCTTCGCCGGCAAGACCGACGCCATCGGCCATATGACCCAACGCCTGGATCACCGCATCTGCGCACGCTGCGATAAGCGGATATTCAGGGAGTGCAAGCAGTTGCCGGGGGCGGAGGGCGGAGAAAAACATGTCGCCCAGTGACGTGTGCCGCTCTTGGCAGTCCCCCGGTCGGCTGGTATAAAGCGACGCTCCGCAGCAATCCGCAGAACCGAACTCATGTCGCATCCGCCGCTTCCGATTTACACCGCCATGCTGGCATCCTTCGACGAACTCGTTATCCAGGCCTCGCACCAACGTCCGGTGCTGGTCGATCTATGGGCCGACTGGTGCGCGCCGTGTGTGGTGATCGCGCCGATTCTGGAGAAGGTGATCGCCGAGTATGCGGGCAAGGTTGCGCTGGTGAAGATCGAGGTCGACGACGGCGACAACATGAAAATCGCCGGGCGTTATCGGGTGCGCGGGTTTCCAACCATTATGCTGTTCGAGGACGGCGAGGAGCGTGGCCGTTTCAGCAGTGCGCGGCCGGTGCATTTTGTCCGCGATTTCATTGCGCAGCACAGCCGTATCGCGGTTTAGCCACGCGTTCCTGGCAAACACTGGGCGAACGCCGGGCAAACACCGTGCCCAAAGCAGGGCCGATTGAGCGAAGCTCCGCTTGTCGTCATACCCGCGTGGACGGGTATCCGGCCGATCCGGCCCCCCGCCGTCACAAAACCTTATTTGAGGGCAGGTCGCCGCGGCGGTATGATGGGCCGGCGTGAGGTGCGGGGCTACGCCGGTGTCGTCCGATACCGGCCTGCGCGGATAACGAATCGAACCCCGCCGGCGAGAACGGCATGACCAGAATCATTGCGGTGACCAGCGGCAAGGGCGGGGTCGGCAAGACGCATCTCAGCGTCAACCTGGCGCTGCAATGCGCCCGCGCGGGTCTGCGTGTCGGTCTGTTCGACGCCGATCTCGGTCTCGCCAACGCCAATCTGCTGCTCAAACTCACACCCCAACAGACGCTCGGCGACGTCATCGCTGGCACCGCGCGCTTGCAGGATGTCGTGCTGTCGGCGTATGGCATCGACATCATCCCCGGCAGTTCCGGGGTGACGGAGATGGCGGATCTGCCGGTGACGTCTCTGCGGCGTCTCGGCGATGAGTTCAAGGCGCTGCCGGATTACGATCTGATGGTGTTCGATACCTCCTCGGGCGTGGGCAGCAATGTGCTGGCCTTTGCCGCCGCGGCACCGGAGTTGCTGCTGGTCATTACGCCCGAACCCACGGCGTTGACCGATGCCTATGCGCTGGTGAAGCTGCTGCAACGTCAGCATTACCCGGGCCGCATCAAGGTGGTGGTGAATCAGGTCCAATCCGAACATCAGGCCTTGCACACCTTCGAAAAATTCCGCGAAGTCGTGCGGGTGTATCAGGGCTTGACGTTGCCTCTGCTGGGTTGGATACCGCTGGACCCGCGGGTGACCGAGGCCGTGCGAGCGCAGATACCGCTGACGCGATTCGAGCCGCAGAATTCTCAGCGCGGCGCGGCCCAGGCTATTGTGGATTTGGCCGCGCGCTTGATCGAGCAGGCACCGGCTGCGGGCGCCGATTCGCTCTACGCGTTTTGGATGCGCCTGAGCGGCCTGCCGCCGGAGTCGCCAGAGCCGGTCATCGCGCCCGAAAAGACGACGCCTCCACCTTCGTCTCCGTCATCCGTGCCGGTACCGTCGCTGAATCTGGACGAGCGTCTAAGCCGATTGGAAGCAGGGCTTGCCGCCGTCATGCAGTTATTACAGTCGAAGCCGGAGGTCGCGCCGCCGGTCGCTGTCGTTGCAGCACCCGCGCCCGCGCAAGCGAAACCGGCCGAATCGCCAATCAAGTTATCGGGAGGGCGCCGTGCCGGCGAGACCGCCGTACCGGCGCGCTTCGTGCGCAATGCGGAACGCGCCACACCCATCGACGCCTTGCAGTTGCGTCGCGTGGTCGGACGCATGTTGGTCAAAGCGATGCCCAGCGCGGAAATCGCAGCGACAGATCCCGTGCATATCGCGGTGGACCAGATACAGTTGGATGCCGGCAACGAGTTCAGTCTGCACGCCGGTCGTTACACGCGCATTTCGCTGCACTGCAACCACATTCAGTCGCCGGACAATTTCATCGAAGAGATCTTCGCCACGTGCGACATCAGCGGTTGCAAGGTGCGGCACCTCGGAACTCATGTGCGCTATTGGCTGACCGATGGGCGCGACGGTTGCATCCTGCTCGATGGCGACGATTACGATCGCAATTGTGTCCGCGTGTACATGGCGGCGGGCGGCAACACGCTGGCTGCCGTCGAGGACGATGAGTCCGAATCGATCCCCAGCCTGCGACGTGTCCCGTCGGCAAGCGACGCGACCCTGGTGCCGGAGCGGTTGTTGAGCAAGTTTCCGCATCAGTCCGTGACCCGGGACAGCGCGGACGGCGAGTGCGTGGAGATGTTTCGCGTATTGCGGCGTGACCGTTCGCCGCTGCTGTGTGCCTTTCATCATGCCGATGGCGTAACCGCCGCCGCTGCATTGCGCGAACGCTCGCCTTAGCGATTCACCTCCGCCGACCCGTAGGGCGTAATGAGCGCAGCGAATTGCGCCGCATGTTTTCTCCGGCAATTCTTATGTGGCGCGCAGGGCTGCCGGCGGGTCGATCCCTTCCGCCTCCGAGCTGCGCTAGTCGGCTTC
>JACREG010000084.1 GCA_016218375.1 Gammaproteobacteria bacterium | reverse complement strand
TGCGCGATAACGTGCAATGCCTGATCGGCAACGGCGTGGTGTTGTCGCCCGCGGCGCTGTTCGAAGAAATCGCCATGCTGGAGAGCAACGGCGTGCCGGCGCGCGAACGCTTGAAGATCAGCGAGGCCTGCGCGCTGATTCTGCCCTATCACATCGCGCTGGATCATGCGCGCGAGAAGGCACGCGGCAAGGCCGCCATCGGCACCACCGGCCGCGGCATCGGTCCGGCCTACGAAGACAAGATTTCACGCCGCGGTCTGCGCCTGGGCGATTTGTTCCACCGCGAACGCTTCGCTGCGAAACTCGGCGAAGTGCTCGATTATCACAACTTCGCCCTGGTGAATTACTTCAAGTGCGATCCGGTGGATTTCCAACAGACGCTGGATGAAGCATTCGGCATGGCCGATCGCTTGAAGACCATGGTCGGCGATGTGCCGGAGATTCTGGAACAGTGCCGCCGCAACGGCGACAACGTGATGTTCGAGGGCGCGCAGGGCGCGTTGCTGGATATCGATCACGGCACGTATCCGTTCGTGACCTCGTCCAACACCACCGCCGGCGGTGCCTGCACCGGCAGCGGCGTGGGCCCGCGCAATCTGGATTACATCCTCGGCATCACCAAGGCCTACACCACGCGTGTCGGCGCCGGTCCGTTCCCGACCGAGCTGTTCGACGAAATGGGCGAGCACCTGGCCAAGCGCGGCCACGAATTCGGTTCCACCACCGGTCGTCCACGCCGTTGCGGTTGGTTCGATGCGGTGGCGCTACGTCGCGCCAATGTGCTCAACAGCGTGACCGGTCTGTGCATCACCAAACTGGACGTGCTCGACGGCCTGGATACCATCCGCCTGTGCGTGGGTTATCGCTGCGGCAACGAAGATCGTCTGACGCCGCCGATCGGCGCCGAGGCCTTCGCCACCTGCGAACCGATCTACGAAGAAGTGCCGGGCTGGAAGGAATCCACCGTCGGCGTGCGCGAGTACGACCAACTGCCGGCCAACGCCAAGGCGTATCTGAAGCGCATCGAGGACGTGGTCGGCTGTCCGATCGATATCATCTCGACCGGACCGGACCGCGTGGACACCATTATCCTGCGGCACCCGTTTGACAGTTGAGAACGCAGTGACAACGGCAGTTGGCGCAACCTGTTATCGGGTTGCGTCTGGTCTGATTTGGAAGTAGCCCGGATGGAGCGAAGCGAAATCCGGGAGAAGCCAACCCCGCATTACGCTGCACTGCATGCGGGCTACATTAGGAGATGGTGCCGAGGAGAGGACTCGAACCTCCACGGGTCGCCCCGCTAGTACCTGAAACTAGTGCGTCTACCAATTCCGCCACCTCGGCAGGTGGTCGGACCCAGGCAAACCCCGGGGTCCGAGAGCCGCGCACTTTACCCGCCGCCCCCGCCCTTGTCAACGCGCGCCCGGGCGGCCAATCGAACGATTTATTACGGATGACTATGAGCAAAAAACGCGGTAACAAGCCCCCCACCTGGAAGCAGCAGGACCCGCAGGCCGAACGCGAAACCGAGAAGTACGCGCGGCCCATCCCCAGTCGGGAACTGATTATGGAAACCCTGAAACAGCAGGGTGTGCCGCTGATGCGCGAGCAATTGGCGGAGATCTTTCAGCTCAGCGACGAAGACGATCTGGAAGCCTTGCGCCGACGCCTCAATGCCATGGAACGCGACGGCCAGGTGGTGCGTAACCGGCGTCGTGGTTACGGTCTGGTCGAGAAACTCGATCTGGTGCGCGGGCGCATCATCGCCCATCCGGACGGCTTCGGTTTTCTGGTGCCGGACGAGGGTGGCGACGATCTGTTTCTGTCGCCGCGGCAGATGCGCACGGTGTTTCACGGCGATCGCGCCGTCGCGCGCGTCACCGGTCTCGATCAGCGCGGCCGTCGCGAGGGTGCCATCGTCGAAGTCATCGAGCGCAACACGCAACGCGTGGTCGGACGTTTCTATTGCGAGAACGGCGTGTGTTTCGTCGTGCCCGACAGCAAACGCATCACCCAGGATATTTCCATATCCGGTGACGGCCAGGGCAATGCGCGCCAGGGTCAGATCGTCACTGTCGATATCATCGAACAACCGAGCTTCCACTCGCGGCCGATCGGCAAGGTTGCCGAGGTGCTCGGCGATCACATGGCGCCAGGGATGGAGATCGACATCGCCATCCGCAGCCATTCGCTGCCACTGGCGTGGCCGCAGGCCGTGCAGGCGGAAATCGCCGGGCTCAAACCGGAGGTGTCCGAGGCGGCCAAGCAAGGCCGTGAGGATCTGCGCAAGGTGCCGCTGGTCACCATCGACGGTGTGGATTCGCGCGACTTCGACGACGCGGTGTTCTGCGAACGCAAGGCCAAAGGCTGGCGGCTATTGGTGGCGATCGCCGACGTTGCGCATTATGTCGAGACGGATACGGCGCTGGACCGCGAGGCCTTCGCGCGCGGCAACTCGGTGTATTTCCCCGAGCGCGTCATCCCCATGCTGCCGGAAATTCTGTCCAACGGGCTGTGTTCGCTGAATCCGCAGGTCGACCGTTTGTGCATGGTCTGCGAGATGTACATCAGCGAGGACGGCCGCATCACGCGCACGCGCTTCCTGGAAGGCCTGATGCGTTCGCACGCGCGACTGACCTACGATCAGGTTGCCAAGGTGCTGGTCGAGCGCGATCCTGCCGAGCGCAAGAAACTCGGCGAACTGGTGCCGCATCTGGAAGAACTGCATCGGCTCTATGCGGTGTTGCGTGTCGAGCGCAGCAAGCGTGGCGCCATCGATTTCGAGACCACCGAGACGCGCATCGTCTTCGGCGCCGACCGCAAGATCGAACGCATCGTGCCGGTCGAGCGCAACGATGCGCACAAGCTCATCGAAGAATGCATGATCGCCGCCAACGTCGCCTCGGCGCGGTTCCTGGCCAAGCACAAGATGCCGACGCTGTTCCGCGTGCACCAAGGACCGAAGGTCGAGAAGTTGACCGCGCTACGCGAATTCCTGAGTGAAATCGGTCTGTCGCTGCGCGGCGGCGACAAGCCGGAGCCGCAGCACTACGCGGAACTGCTGGATAAAGTGCAGTCGCGTCCGGATGCGCATCTGATTCAGACCGTCATGTTGCGTTCACTGTCGCAGGCGCGTTACAACCCGGACAACGTCGGTCATTTCGGTTTGGCGCTGGATCAGTACCTGCACTTCACCTCGCCGATCCGGCGCTATCCCGATTTGCTGGTGCACCGTGCCATCCGTCATGTGGTGCGCTCCAAGGCCGGCAAGGGCATTATCAAGCGCGCCCTGGGGCGGGTATTGCAGACCGGTTCCAGCGGCGGTTTCCGCTACAGCAGCAGCGATATGCTGGTGCTCGGCGAGCATTGCTCTACCACCGAACGCCGCGCCGACGAGGCGACCCGCGATGCCGTCGACTGGCTCAAGTGCGAGTACATGCTGGACAAGGTCGGCGAGGAATTCGACGGCATTATCAGCAGCGTGACCTCGTTCGGGATTTTCGTCGAGCTGAAGGAAATTTATGTTGAGGGTCTGGTGCATGTGACCGCGCTCAAGAACGACTATTATCATTTCGATCCGGCCGGTCATCGCCTGCGCGGCGAGCGCAGCGGCACGATGTATCGCTTGGCCGACGCCGTACGGGTGCGGGTCGTCCGTGTAGATCTGGACGAACGCAAGGTCGATTTCGAACTTGTCGAACAGGCGGTGCTCAAACACGAGGGCAAACCGGGACGTGCAGTTGCCGGTGGTAAACCCAAAACGGCAAAAGCGCGCAAGCCACGGCGCCGCAAAAAGTCTGGAGGGAAGCCTGAATGAAACATAGCCATCTGCAAAAAGTCATTGTGGCGGCCGTTGCGGTCGCACTGGCCGGCTGTGCCGCCGACGATCCCAACAAGCGCGCCAAGACCGGCGCCGCCATCGGCGCGGTTGCCGGTGCCGTGCTGGGACATCAGCTCGACAGCCGTTCGGGGCGCTACGTCGGCGCCGCGGTCGGTGCGCTGACCGGTGCCGCGGTCGGCAATTACATGGACAAGCAGCAACAGGAGTTCGATAGCGCGCTGGCCGAGGAACAGCGCCAGAACGCGGTCAATATGCAGCGCCTGCAGGACGACACGCTCAAGATCGATATCAGCAGCGAGGTCTCGTTCGATTTCGCCCGCGCCGAAATCAAACCCTCGTTCCGCCCCACCTTGGACAAGGTCGGCGATGTGCTCAAGCGTTATCCGAACTCGATCGTGCATGTCGTCGGGCATACCGACAGTGTTGGTTCCGACGCCTATAACCAGCGCTTGTCCGAGCAGCGCGCGCAGGCGGTGGTCGATTATCTGGCCAGTACCGGCGTGCCGCGCGAGCGTCTGCGCGTGGAGGGCCGCGGCGAGCACGAGCCGCGCGACACCAATGCGACCGAGGCCGGTCGGCAGCTCAATCGACGTGTCGAGCTGTACGTCAAACCGATCGTGCAAGGTCGGGAACAGCGCGCCTATGAACCGCCGCCGGTGCAGGACGCGCCCGCTTCATGGCGTTGACGAATGGCTGAAACGCAGCGCGTCTATGGATTACACGCGGTACGCGCGCTGCTCCGTCAGGAAGGTGTGCAGGTGGTGCATGCCTGGGCACAGGACAGTCGGCACGATCCGAAGCTGGAGACCTTGATCGGCGAGTTGCAGGCCCGCGGTAGTCGGGTCGACCGCACGCCGCGGCGCGAGCTTGATCGGCTGGCGCCGGGCGTGCGCCATCAGGGTATCCTGGTGGAGTTTCAGGGCGGCATCGCAGCCACCGATCAGGATCTCGACAGCTTCCTCGCCACGCTCACGGCCCCGGCGTTGTTGCTGGTGCTCGACGGTGTGACCGATCCACACAATCTTGGCGCCTGTTTGCGTTCCGCCGATGCCGCCGGCGTGCAGGCGGTGATCCTGCCCAAGGACCGCTCGGTCGGGTTGACGCCGGTGGTGCGCAAAGTGGCGTGCGGCGCCGCCGAAAGTCTGCCGGTTTTTTCCGTGACCAATCTCGCGCGCACCCTGCGCACGCTTCAAGACGCCGGCATCTGGATTTACGGCGCCGCCGGCGAGGCCGAACAGACGCTGTACGACGTCGACCTCAAGGGCTCCGTGGCGTTGGTGTTGGGCGCCGAAGGCGGTGGTTTGCGGCGGTTGACCCGCGAACATTGCGACGGTCTGGTGAAAATCCCCATGGCCGGCACTGTGGAAAGTTTGAATGTGTCGGTCGCCACCGCGGTGCTGTTGTTCGAGGTGGTGCGGCAGCGATGGGTGGGCCAAGGCAGGAGCTGACGCCACATGGATTACGTCTATAGACGTCGAACACTGTGGGTGCTCATCGCCATCTTGGCTTGCGTGGTGGCGGGCGTAGCCATCTCCTCGATCGCCATGCTCTATCGCACGGCCTATAGAACCCAGCTTCAGAACATGCAGGCCGAAGTGGAGACCCTGGCGGGACTGTTCGAGTCGATCGGGCAGTTCGACCAACTTCACAGCGCGCAAGATCATCCGCAAGGCGCGTGGGGCGCAACCATGAGCCAGATCGAGCGCGCGCTCAAAGGTCATGGCGCCACCCATGTTAACGAAGAAATTCTCCTCGGCCGGCGCGATGGAGAAGAGTTGGTGGTGTTGCAGGCCGTGCCGGGCAAGGGCTTCCAGGAATTGATGCGGATACCCTTCGATGGCCGTCGGGCGCAGGCGCTGTATCGCGGTCTTATCCACGAGCGCGGCAGCGGCGAACTGGTCGATTACAACGGCGATCATGTACTTGCCGCCTATGCACCGGTGCCGACGTTGGGCATCGCCATCGCCACCAAGATCACCTTGGCCGAATTCCGCAGGCCGTTTGCCCGCGCCGGAGTGTTGGCCGCGGAGATCGGTCTGTTGGTCATCGGCATCGGTGTCTTCGGTTTCATTGGCGCGACGCGACCCCTCGAACGACGCCTGATGCAAAGCGAACAACGCTTCACTGCGCTCGTCGCGGAGGCGCCAGTGGGCGTTTATGAAGCCGATGCTCACGGCAATTGCACGTTCGTCAATGCGCAGTGGTGCGATCTCGCCGGGCTCGGTCCCGACGTGGCGCAGGGTAAAGGTTGGGTGAATGCGCTGCATCCGGACGATCGGCCTGCTTACGTCGTAGCCTGGAATGCCTTTGTCGCGGGGCGTGCGTCGTTCCAGCACGAGTACCGTTTTCTGCGCCCGGACGGCACGGCACGCTGGCTTTATGGGCAGGCCTCGGTGCTCAGGGGCAGGGGTGGCGTCATCACGGGCTACACCGGCACCATCACGGACATCACGGAGCGCAAGAATGCGGAGGTGCGCTTCAGCGAGGCTCAGCGTCTCGCCAAGGTGGGCAGTTGGGAACTCGATCTGCGCACCAATACGCTGATCTGGTCGGACGAAATCTTCCGTATCTTCGAGATCGACAAGCAGCAGTTCGGTGCCTCCTACGAGGCGTTCCTGGATGCAATTCATCCCGACGACCGCGATATCGTCAATCGTGCCTATAGCGATTCGCTGGCAAAGCGTACGCCATATGTGATCGTGCACCGGCTCAAGATGGCGGACGGCCGTATTAAATATGTGCGGGAAACCTGCGAGTCGTTCTTCGATACGGACGGCAAGGACAAACCGCTGCGTTCGGTGGGCACAGTGCAGGACATCACCGAGTTGCATAAGGCCGAAGAGGAGTTGCGCCGGCACCGCGAACGTTTGGAAGAGCTGGTTCAGGAACGCACCGCGCGGTTGGCGGAAAGCGAGCGTCAATTGCGTCGGGCGCAGGAGATTGCGCATCTCGGCCACTGGTCGGTGAACCTGGTCAGCGGCGAACTGCATTGGTCGGACGAAATTTATCGTATCTTCGGCCGCGATCCGGCGCAGTTTCAGCCGAGCTACGATAATTTCTTCGCCTGCGTGCACCCGGACGACCACGCGCGGGTCAAGGAGTCCGAGCAGGAATCGTTCCGCAGCGGGCGCCATAGCATCGACCACCGCGTCGTGCATCCCGACGGCACGATTCGCTGGGTACATGAAGAAGCGCAACTGGAGCGCGATGCGGAGGGGCAGCCGCTGCGGCTCACCGGTACGGTCCAGGACATCACCGCCCGGAAGCAGGCCGAGGACGAATTGCTCCACGCCAAGGAAGAGGCCGAACGCGCCAACCGTGCCAAGAGCGAGTTCCTGTCGCGCATGAGCCATGAATTGCGCACGCCTTTGAATGCGATTCTCGGTTTCGCGCAGGTGCTGGAGGTCGAACCGCTCGGGTCCGAGCCGTTGGAATTCGTGCATGAGATCCACCGCGCCGGCGATCACCTGCTCGAACTCATCAACGAATTGTTGGATCTGTCGCGCATCGAGGCGGGTAAATTGACGATGGTTTTGCAACCCACGTCGGTGGCACAGATCGCGCACGAGGCGGCGCAGATTGTCCAGCCGCAGGTTATCGAACGGCATATCATCCTGCGCGATGCCTGCGACGAACAGGCGCTGGTCTTGGCCGATCCGGTGCGTCTGCGCCAGATTCTGGTCAACCTGCTAAGCAATGCCGTCAAATACAACCGCGTCGGCGGGCAGGTGCTGCTCGGTTGCCGGTTGCTCGGCGACGAGTGGTTGCGCATCACGGTCACCGATACCGGCAACGGTATCGCACCTGAGAAGCTCACCAGTCTGTTCAAGCCGTTCGAGCGGCTCGGCGCCGAATTCAGCGCCATCGACGGCACCGGCATCGGCTTGGCGCTGTCGAAGCAACTGGCCGAACTCATGGGCGGCGTGCTCGGGCTCGACACCGTCGCGGGCGAAGGTTCGACGTTCTGGGTCGATCTGCCGCGGATCGATGCCGCGGCCGCGCAGGTGGTCGCCGATATGCCGCCGGTCGTGGAGCACGCGACCGATGGCGAGCGGATCAAGGTGCTCTATGTGGAAGACAATCCGGCCAATCTGAAGGTCGTCAAGGCGATGCTTCGTCATCACCCAAAGCTGCACCTCTTGAGCGCCACCAACGGTGAGTACGGGCTCGAATTGGCGCGCCGGTATCTGCCGGATGTGATTCTGCTCGACATTCATTTGCCGGGCATGGATGGCTACGCAGTCTTCGACGCGCTGCAAGCGGATGCCGAGACGCGCCGTATCCCGGTCATTGCGCTGTCGGCCGATGCCATGCCGATCGATATCGAAAAAGGGATGCGGGCCGGGTTCCGTCATTACCTCACCAAACCGGTGAAGGTCGGGGAGTTGATAGGGGCCGTCATGGGTGCGTTAGGTCACGATACGCACCGTTGAACGGCGGCAGCGTGCGTCATCCGCGCTGAAACCGTGTCCGCCGACTGCTTGGATAGAGTGCCGGATCAAATGCTTATCCGGGGGTGTCGGCTATCCCGCCCTGTGCGCGGCGTGATGCCGCGCCGGTCTCGACAGGGTCGCCGATACTGTGACCATCTTGGAAATTGCATCCGCAACAAGCCTCTATTAGAATGCGCGGCTCCCATGAGGGTACCCGCGGGTACACCCATGGCTCCTTGCTTCACCGCCCGGATGGTCTGGGATCGGGAGGCTATCAATCCACAAGGGGCAGACAATGCGTCATTACGAAATCGTGTTCCTGGTTCATCCGGACCAGAGCGAACAGGTTCCCGCCATGGTCGAGCGTTACCGCGCCACCATCGAAGCCGCGGGCGGCAAGATCCACCGGTTGGAAGACTGGGGTCGTCGCCAGTTGGCCTATCCGATCCAGAAAGTGCTCAAGGCGCATTACGTGCTGATGAACATCGAGTGCGGCCAGGACGTGCTGAACGAACTGACGGCCGCGTTCCGCTTCAACGATGCGGTGCTGCGCAACATGGTCATCGCCCGCGATGAGGCCGTCACCGAGCCTTCGGTCCTGGTCAAGCGCGACGATCGCGAGCGTGACGACGTGCGTCGTTCCGATGACGAGGACGATGACGGCGACGACGCGAGCGACGCCGCCTAAGTAAATGTGTGTGCCGTATTCGGCACCGGATGTGTAAGGCCCCATGACGGATGTTCCGGCCAATGTGCTGGTGATCGAGGGTCTGGTTGCGCAACCACCGGAGACGCGGTTTTCTCCGGCCGGGATTCCGCTCAGCCGTTTTGCCATCGAACATCGGTCGATCTGCGAAGAGGCGGGTCTGCCGCGCGAGGTGCAGTTTCGGCTCGCGGTGGTGGCGACCGGTGAAGGCCTGCGGCCTTGCGTCGCGGCGCTGCACGTCGGGCAACGCATCCGGGTACAGGGGTTTCTGGCGCGTGCGGGTTATCGCAGTGCCGAACACAGTCTGGTGCTGCACGCACAATCGATAAAAATTTTGCACGATGCAGATCGTTAATACGAGGTAATTGGCTATGTCACGTTTTTTCCGCCGTCGGAAATTTTGCCGCTTCACCGCCGAGAACGTCAAAGAGATCGACTACAAGGATCTCGCGACGCTGAAGAACTACGTCACCGAAACCGGCAAGATCGTACCCAGCCGTATCACCGGCACCAAGGCGCGTTATCAGCGGCAGTTGTCCACGGCCATCAAGCGCGCGCGCTTCCTGGCGCTGCTGCCGTACAGCGATTCGCATTGATGTCGTGGTGTTGCGCCGGCCTTGTGTCGGCGCGTTGAGGCGGTCGACCGCATGATGCCCGAATGATGAGGGGATTGGCGGCCTTCGCGATGAGCACGCGCTGGCGCGCCATCGTGGTGGCGACGTTGAGCGCAGCGGCCGCTTGGTTGTTGCCGCCGCTGACCTCGCCCTTGGTGTATCTGGGTGGGGCGGTCGTCGGCTTAGTCACGTTGCGCCTCGGTGCGCTGCAAGGCCTGAGTGTGGTGCTGGCCGGTGGTGTGGCGCTCGGTGTGCTGGGTGTCGTCTCCAGCGGTCTGGCGTTGCCGATGATCGTCGGGGCCTGGGTACTCTGGTTGCCGGTGTGGGCGCTGGGTTCGTTGCTCAGATCAAGCCGCTCGCTGGCGCTGAGTTTGCAGGTTGCCGCCGCTGTCGGTGTGCTGTTGGTCGGGCTGGTGCATCTGTGGTTGGGATCGCCGGAGGCGTGGTGGGCGCCGCGTCTCGATGCGGTACTCGGGCCGGTGTTCGCAACGCAGGGATTGGATGCGGGCGATTATCTGCCGAACATGGCGCGCTGGATGACGGCGCTGAGTGTCGCGGCGCTGATCCTCGGTGCGTTGTTGAGTTTGCTGTTGGCGCGAGCCTGGCAGGCCGGATTGTATAACCCGGGCGGTTTCGCCGCGGAGTTTCGCGGTCTGCGTCTGGGGCGTAGTTTCGCAGTGGCGAGTCTGGTGTTGGTTGGCGGTGCGATGCTGCTGGACGGTGGCGTGGCGCAAATGCTGGCCGATGCCGTGGTGACCCTGCTGGTCGTCTATGTGTTGCAGGGGTTGGCGCTGGCGCACGCGGTTGTTTACGGCATGCAGGCGCATCGCGGCTGGCTGATCGGGTTGTACGCAGTGCTGCTGGTGGCCGCTCCGGAGTTTATGCCGCTGTTGGCGTTGTTGGGCTGGATGGATGCCTGGATCGATTTTCGCGCTCGTTTGAGGCGGAATGTCTGATCCCGGTGTGAATGTCGATTTACGAATGTCATATGACGAGGTAACGAGTCATGCAAGTGATTCTGCTGGAGAAGGTTGAAAATCTGGGGAACCTGGGCGACCAGGTGAAGGTGCGTTCCGGTTATGGCCGCAATTTCCTCATCCCCAAGGGCAAGGCCACGGCGGCGACCCCGGCCAATATCGCCCGCTTTGAAGAGCGTCGCGCCGAACTGGAAAAGGCCGCGGCCGAATCCCTGGCGGCGGCCACGGCGCGCAAGGCCACGCTGGACGGTCTTGCCGTTACCATCGCAGCCAAGGCCGGCGACGAAGGCAAGCTGTTCGGTTCCGTCGGTACCGGCGACATCGCCCATGCGGTGACGGCCCTGGGTCAGGCGGTCGAGCGTCACGAAGTGCGGTTGCCGGAAGGCCCGTTCCGTGCAGTGGGCGAGTTCGAGGTCGAACTGCATCTGCACACCGACGTCAACGCCACGATCAAACTGATTATCGTCGCGGAATAAGCACTTCCGGGCATCTGCCCGAATCGGTACCAAGAAGGCGGCGACCGCGCTTGTCGGTTGCCGCCGCTCTTGTGTATTCTCCCCTTCGGTACACTGTTTCGCGTCTCTGACGACGTCCTTCTGGGACGACTTCCCTCTGGAGCACACATGCCTGAGTCCGTCCTGTCCACCGAAATGCCCGGTGGCGGTGCCGAGTCGCTCAAGATTCCGCCGCATTCCATTCCGGCCGAGCAGTCCGTGTTGGGCGGGCTCATGCTGGATAACGATGCCTGGGACCAGATCGCCGACCGCGTTTCGGAAGACGATTTCTATCGACGCGACCATCGTCTGATCTTTCGCGCCATCGCCGAGCTTGCCGAGGCGAATAAACCATTCGACGTCGTCACGCTCGCCGAGCAATTGGAAAAGAATCGGCTGCTCAACGACGCCGGCGGTCTGGCCTATCTCGGCGCGCTGGCGAAAGACACGCCCAGCGCGGCGAATATCCGCGCCTATGCCGATATCGTGCGCGAGCATTCCGTGCTGCGACAGATGGTGCGGGTCGGTACCGACATCGCCAACGCCGCGTATTTTCCGGAAGGGCGCGAGTCGCGCGAGCTGCTGGATTTCGCCGAGTCGCAGGTGTTCGAGATCGCCGAGCGCGGCAGTCGCGGCAAACGCGGTTTTGTGCGCATCAAGGATCTGCTGACCCAGGCGGTCGACCGCATCGATCACCTGTTTCAACTGGATAATCCCATCACCGGCGTGCCCACCGGCTTCAACGACTTCGACGAAATGACCGCCGGCTTGCAACCCTCAGATCTGGTCATCGTTGCTGGTCGTCCGTCCATGGGCAAAACCACCTTCGCGATGAATATCGCCGAGAACGCGGCCATCAAACACAAAGTGCCGGTCGCGGTGTTCAGTATGGAAATGCCCGGCGAACAGTTGGCCATGCGCCTGATGTCGTCGCTCGGGCGTATCGATCAGCACAAGGTGCGTACCGGCAAACTGGACGACGACGATTGGCCGCGTTTGACCTCGGCGGTGAGTATCCTGGCCGAGTCGCCGCTGTTCATCGACGACACGCCGGCATTGTCGCCGACGGATTTGCGTGCGCGTGCGCGGCGCCTGAAGCGCGAACACGATCTTGGCATGATCGTGATCGACTATTTGCAGTTGATGCAAGTGCCCGGCTCGCGCGAGAACCGTGCCACGGAAATTTCGGAAATCTCGCGTTCGCTGAAGGCGCTCGCTAAAGAGCTGCATGTGCCGGTGATCGCCCTGTCGCAGCTTAACCGTTCGCTGGAGCAGCGCCCGAACAAACGCCCGGTGATGTCCGATCTGCGCGAGTCCGGCGCCATCGAACAAGATGCCGATATGATTGTGTTCATCTACCGCGACGAGGTTTACGACAAGGACAGTTCCGACAAGGGTACGGCGGAGATCATCATCGGCAAGCAGCGTAACGGACCGATCGGAATGAAGCGTCTAACTTTTCTCGGCCAGTACACCCGTTTCGAGAATTTCGTTTCCGACGGCTATGGCGCCGGAGACTATGCATGACGCGTCCGCTTCGTGCGCGTATCGATCTGGGCGCGCTGCAACACAATCTACACCGGACGCGCGAGGCTGCGCCGCACAGTCATATTATGGCGGTGGTCAAGGCCAATGGTTATGGGCACGGTATGGTGCGTGTCGCGCAGACGCTGCACGAGGCGGACGGCTTCGGTGTCGCGTGTTTGGAAGAGGCGATCACTCTGCGCGAGGCGGGCATTCAACAGCCGATCTCGTTGCTGGAAGGTTTTTTCGAAAGCGGTGAATTGCCCGCGATCAGTCACTATCGGTTGATGCCGGTGGTGCATACGGAGCGACAAATCCGTCAATTGGAGGCGGCGCAGTTGCCGCAACCGGTTGCGGTGTGGCTCAAAATCGATACGGGCATGCATCGGCTCGGTTTCACGCCCGAAATGTTCGAGCCGATGTATCGGCGTCTTCAGGCATGCGTCAATGTCGGCGATATAGGTCTGTTTTCCCATTTGGGTTATGCCGACGATCGGCGCAGCCTGCAGACGCAGCGGCAATGCGAGCGTTTTCATGCGTTGGTCGATGCGTTTCCGGGCGCTCGCTCGCTGGCGAATTCCGGTGGCTTGCTGGGGTGGCCCGAGACACAGTTCGATTGGGTACGCCCGGGATTGATGTTGTACGGGATCTCGCCGTTCGCGGGAAATACCGGGCCTGAACAGGGCTTGCAGCCGGTCATGACCTTGGCTTCGGAGTTGATTGCCGTGAACCGTTACGAACGCGGCGCGGCGATCGGCTATAGCGGAGCTTGGGTGTGCCCGGAAGATATGCCGGTTGGCGTGGTTGCTGTGGGCTATGGCGACGGCTACCCGCGCCATGCGCCAACCGGTACACCGGTGTTGGTAAACGGCAAGCGCACGCAAATCATCGGCCGTGTTTCCATGGACATGTTATGCGTCGATCTGCGCGGACAACCCGATGCCCGTATTGGAGATCCGGTGCTGCTATGGGGTGCCGAATTGCCAGTCGAAGAAATCGCGCGTTATGCAGGCACGATTGCGTATGAGCTGGTGTGCGCGATTGCCTCGCGAGTGCCCGTCGAAGTGCAGTCTCCCGCACCACTGGAAATCACGTCTTGATTTTATCCACGTCGGTTTCTCTGACAGTACGTTAATGCGGTCTTTTCTGATACCGCGTTAACGACTATTCAAAAGATCAACGGGTTTTGCCTGAATCCTCACCCGGATGGTCATCCCGGTCTTGTCATGAAATTTTACGTATGCCCTCGATGCCGGATTTGCGACGAGATAGGAATCAGTGCGTTGCGAGTTCAGGAATGATTGTTGCTCCATCGCCTGGGGTTGTCCCGAATCGGGCGAGGGAGGCGAGCATGAAAACGACAGGCATATCCTTGGAGGACTGGTTTTGGTTGGTCGCGATCCTGATTGGTTTGCTGTTAACCGGCATGGTCGTTTGATGGTTATATAAGCAGCAAAATAAAACGGCGACCCCGTGTCCGGATGCCGCCGTTCAATACACTTGGCCTTTACAACTTTTTGGTTATTTTAATTCTTTGTGCCGCCGGCCCCACCGTTGTTGGTATTGTTTTATAACCCGTTGTTATTATTAGAGTCGGGTAACTCCTCCAATCCTCATGTTGTTTTCCGCACCCTGCCTTGGCGCTTGCTTAAGAATAAGAGCAAGCACCATGCCATATATAATATTATTTATATTTATTAATATCTTATTCTATTTATGGGACTGGGAAATGCGTGTGTTAGGGGAAGTCCCGTAAGTAAAGTCGACATGTGGTGTCCATGGCGTATGCCGTAAATGAAATATAAATATCTTATCTAATAGTTAGTTATGGCTCTAACGGGGAGATACGGTCGGTTTTAAGTTTGAGTAAGGATTATCGACAATAATGGACCGGCTTACATGTAGCTTCCAAGTGCGGAGATTCTACGCTTAGGCGATGCTGAGCGATTGCCGGCGGGGCCTGTATTTTCATCCTGCATGCCTATGACTTTTGAATCCACGCGCCCCAAGCACTTCACTTTTTTCCAGAATTCCGTAGAATGCGCGGTTTACTCAGTGGCTGCCCGATGGGGTGGCCTTGGCAGTTGTTGAGAGGAAGTTGCACATGGTAACCATTCGTTTGTCACGCGGCGGTGCGAAGCGGCGCCCCTTCTATCACATCGTAGTGACCGACAGCCGCAACCGGCGCGATGGCCGTTATATCGAACGCATCGGTTACTTCAATCCGATCGCCAAAGGTGGCGAGACGCGCTTGGAAGTCAATTTCGAGCGCATGGATCATTGGTTGGCTCAAGGCGCCCAGGCGTCCGATCGCGTTGCTGGATTGGTCAAGCAGGAGCGTAAGCAGAGCGCCTGAGCTCGCTGCGCCGATGCCGATGGTCGATGACCCTTCCGGTCTGGTGATCGTCGGTCGTATCAGTGGTCTGTTTGGCGTGCGCGGTTGGCTGAAGATTTTTTCTTACACTGAACCGCGCGAGAACATAGTCGAATATGGTCCGTGGCTCTTGAATACAGCGGGCCAATGGCGGCCGGTAAAAGTCGAATCCGGGCGTGTTCAAGGTAAAGGCGTGGTCGTTAAACTTATCGGCTGTGACGATCGTGACGCCGCTGCGTTGTTGGTGGGTTGCGATATCGCGATCAACCGCGAACAGTTGGGTAAGCCGGAACCCGGTGAATATTACTGGGCAGATCTGGAAGGCTTGAAAGTCGTCAATCTGCAAGGTGTCGATCTGGGTGTGATCGATCACCTGTTCGCCACGGGTGCGAACGATGTGATCGTCGTCCGTGGTGAACGCGAGCGTTTGTTGCCGTTCATACGGGGTGATGTGATAAGGAACGTAGATCTCCAGCGCGGTGTCATGGAGGTCGATTGGGATCCCGAATTTTAATGGCCTTGGATTGGCGGCTACGTTGAGGCGGATGCCGGGGCCGGTGGGGATTCGAAATGCGGATTGACGTGGTGACGCTGTTTCCCGATCTGGTGCGCCAGGTCGCCGAATGCGGCGTGACCGGACGCGCGGTTCAACGTGGGTTGTTGGCGTTGCATACCTGGAACCCGCGCGATTACACCTACGACCGACATCGTACGGTGGATGACCGTCCCTACGGAGGCGGCCCCGGCATGGTGATGCGTTACGAGCCGCTGCGGGATGTGATTCGTGCGGTACGCGCAGAATCGCCGCAGGTGCGAGTGGTCTATCTCTCGCCGCAGGGGCGATTGCTGACGCAAGAACGCGTGCGGTTTTGGGCGAACGAGCCGGGCTTGATTATGCTTGCCGGGCGTTATGAAGGCATCGACGAACGCCTGCACGCCCATGAGATCGACGAAGAATGGTCGATCGGCGATTACGTGCTGAGTGGTGGCGAGCTGGCGGCCATGGTGGTGATCGACGCCGTGGCGCGGTTGCAGCCGGGTGCGCTGGGCGATGAGGACTCGGCGGAGCAGGACTCCTTCTCGCAGGGTCTGCTCGACTGCCCGCACTACACGCGGCCGGAACTCATCGATGGTATGGGCGTCCCGCAGGTCTTGCTGGGTGGTCATCACGCCGAGATCGAACGCTGGCGGGCCAAACAGTCGCTGGGGCGGACGTGGCGGCGGCGGCCGGAATTGCTGGAACAACTGCAATTGACGCGGGAACAACAGGCGCTTTTGGATGAGTTCATCCAGGAGCAGGGCGATAAACGACAGGACACTCAACAGTAACGACGAGTGAGTTAGGGGTAAGGTCATGAGCAACATCATCGAAGAATTGGAAAAGGAACAGATGGGTCGCACCGTTCCGGCGTTCGGCCCCGGCGACACCGTGGTTGTCAACGTAAAGGTGAAAGAAGGTACCCGCGAGCGCACCCAGGCCTTCGAAGGTGTTGTCATCGCCATTCGCAGTCGCGGCCTGAATTCCGCGTTCACCGTGCGCAAGATTTCGCACGGCGAGGGTGTGGAGCGCGTGTTCCAGACTTACAGCCCCGCCATCGACAGCATCGAAGTGAAGCGCCGTGGCGACGTGCGTCGCGCCAAGCTCTACTACCTGCGCGACCGTCAGGGCAAGTCCGCACGTATCAAGGAAAAACTCTAAACGGCTGCAAGCAGGTGCCGGCTGTAACCCGGCCGGTGCTCTTGGGTTACGCCAAACGCAGGGCGTCATGTTTCACATGGCGCCCTTTTTTGTTGTACGGTATCGGTTCGGAGCCGCCGGCATCGGCGGTGCATCGTCGTAAGGAACGCGCGAGGTGACACTCCATGAGGGACGATTATCAGGCCATAATGACCAGCCCCATCGGTCGTATCGGGATCAAACTGGATGACCAGGAGCAGCTCGTTGCGCTGGATTTCCTGGGACAACGCGGGAAATCCAAACCGGCAGCAACGTATACCACGCGCCGCATTGTTGCTGCGCTGATGGGGTACTTCGCCAATCCCGCTCAGCCGCTTCATTTACCGCTGGCAATGACGGGGACGCCGTTCCAACAGAAAGTCTGGCGTGCCTTGCAGGGAATTCCCGCGGGTACGATCTGCACTTACGGTGAACTCGCGCAGCGGATCGCATCCGCGCCGCGTGCGGTGGGACAGGCCTGCCGACGCAACCCGCTGCCCATCGTGGTGCCCTGTCATCGTGTCGTGGGGCAATCCGGCATCGGCGGTTACAGCGGCGCGACCAGTGGCCCCGATCTGGCCATCAAGACGTGGTTGCTGGCGCATGAGGGCGTGAAACATACGCCTTGAATACCGTGACTGTCGTCCCCATTTCGGTCGGCGTCAGGCTGTGAACAGCCGTTTCATGATCTATCCGTATTTAGGCCCGTTTCAGGAGAGGTTCGGCGATGACCGTAGAGGCTCACAAAGAGACCCTGGAGTTTCAGACCGAGGTTCGGCAACTGCTGAACCTGATGATCCATTCGCTGTATTCCAACAAAGAGATCTTTCTGCGCGAATTGATCTCGAACGCCTCGGACGCTTGCGACAAACTGCGCTTCGAAGCGCTGTCCGACGATGCGCTTTATGAGGACGACAGCGCGCTCAAGATCCGTGTGCAGGTCGACCGTGAGCAGCGTACCGTCACCGTCAGCGATAACGGAATCGGTATGAGTCGCAACGAGGTCGTCGACAACCTCGGCACTATCGCCAAGTCCGGCACGCGCCAGTTCTTCGAGGCGCTCACCGGCGATCAGGCCAAGGACAGCAATCTCATTGGCCAGTTCGGCGTGGGTTTCTATTCGGCGTTCATCATCGCCGACAAGGTGACGGTCATTGCGCGTCGCGCCGGACTCGGGCATGAGCACGGTGTGCGCTGGGAATCGGACGGGCAGGGCAGTTATTCGCTCGAAACCCTCGATACAAATCGGCGCGGTACCCAGGTAATCCTGCATCTGCGCGAGGCTGAAGACGAATTCCTCGATGCCTTCCGTCTGCGCAGCATCATCCGCAAATATTCCGACCACATTTCCTTGCCCATCGAGATGCCGGTCGAGGATAAAGCCGATGAGTTCGAGACGGTCAACAGCGCCTCGGCACTGTGGGCGCGCGCCAAGAAGGATATCGGCGACGACGAATACAAGGCCTTCTACAAGCATGTCGGCCACGATTTCGAAGACCCGTTGGCCTGGACGCATAACCGTGTCGAGGGAAATCAATCCTACACTTCGCTGTTATACCTCCCGCAGCGCGCGCCGTTCGATCTCTGGGATCGCGACAGCCGGCATGGTATCAAGCTGTACGTGCGGCGCGTGTTCATCATGGACGATGCCGAACAACTTATGCCGCAATATCTGCGCTTCGTACGCGGCGTGATCGACTCGGTCGATTTGACGCTCAACGTCTCGCGCGAAATTCTTCAGCACTACAAG
>JACREG010000082.1 GCA_016218375.1 Gammaproteobacteria bacterium | reverse complement strand
CTTCGCCGCTGGGATAGTGGCCGTTCAACAACCGTAGCCGAGCCTCGGGGTAGTCGGGCAAGGCCGATTCGCGGGCTAGGCTGGCGAAGCGGGTCGTCGCTGTGGCGCGCAGGATATGCAGACGCTGCGCGCGCGCCAAGTTGCGTTCCTGTTCGGTGAGCGGATGGAAACTGCGTACGGTTTGCAGGATCTGCGAATCGTATTTATAGGGCTGATTCTCGGCCTTGGACAGGCCGGCGAAGATCAGTGCCTGTGTGCCCCGGTACAACACGGCGTAGCGTACCGGCAGCCGACCGAAGGACGTTTTTTGATCGACGAGCGCCGTGTAGCCCTGTAGGCCCGCGTGTTGGATGGACTCGCCGTTGCGCACGTTGTTCAGGTGCAATTGCTCGCGCAGGAACGCCTGCGGCGAGACGTTCTTGCCGCGATCCTGCATCGTGAATTGCATCAGGCCGTTGCCGTCGCGCGACCGCGCCAGTAGACGCTCGGCGGAATTTTCAATACGCCAGCTTTCAGGAAATTCCAGCGCGAAGTCGAGTTCGCCATGATAGAAGCGATTGCCGCGGCGGATGCCGTCGCGTTCGCTATCGCCGAAGGTCAGGCCTTCAAGCTGTTTGAGAAATGCCTGGGTGTGATTGGCGGTGGCGTTGGGGCGGGCAAATTTCCGCGCGGCACCGACGACCTCCTGCAAACGCTGGTCGTTGTCCGGGTGCGTGGAGAACAGGCCGTGATAGACGCGCGGCTCGCGGCCTTCTTCCTTGGCGCGTTGGATTTCGAAGCTTTCCTGATCTTTCAACACATGAATGACGCGCAGCATGGCCTGCGGATCGTAGCCGCTGCGGGCGAGGTATTCCGCGCCCAACCGATCAGCTTCCAGTTCATGTTCGCGGCCGTAGCCGCGCACCAGCGCCGTACCGGCGACATTGGCCAGATCGCCAGCGGCTCTGACACCTGTCGCGCCAGCCAGCACGGCACCGAACAGGCCGGTTGCCGTCGCCGCACTTTGCTGACGCACCGAATGCCGGGCGGTGACATGACCGATTTCATGGCCCAGCACGGCGGCCAGCTCGGCCTCGGAATTGAGATAGGCCAGCAGGCCGCGGGTGATGTAGATGTAACCGCCGGGCAGGGCGAAGGCGTTCACGTCCTGACTATCGAGCACGGTGAAGCGGTAGATCAGATCGGTGCGGTGGCTGTGCGCGGCCAATGCCGCCCCGATGCGTTGCACATAGGCGGCGAGTTCCGCGTTCGTATACGCGGGTGTTTCTTTGAGCACCTGCGGATGGTATTGGCGGCCCAGGGCGATTTCCTGCTGCTCGGACATGAGCACGAAATCGCGCGAACCCGTCACCGGATTGGTGGCGCAGCCCGGCAGAGTGGCCAGCCCGAGGACCAGAATGGGGGCCAGGATGAGGGCAAACCAGGATGCAACGCGGTGCTGTGGCATGCGGATTATTTTAGCGGGCCGGTGGCTGTGGCGGGAGCCCGACCCAGGATATTCAGCGCAGCAGGGTGACGTACGCGCATGCGCAATTGGCCGCTGCGCGCATACAGCCAGCCCTGGGCTTCGAGGGTGTTGCCGGCCAGCGCGTCGAGATCGACGTTACGGAACTCGGGCAGGTCTTGCCGCTCGATGCGCAACGCGACATTGCCAACCAGATTGATCCACACCGCCGAGGCGCTGTTGCTGAGATGGCTGACGCGACCGCTCACGATCCGCAAGCCTTCATCGCGCAGGGTCAGTCGTTCGACGGGCGTGGGTTGGTACGCCGCTAACGCCCAGACGCCGCGATGCTGTTGGCGGGCGCTACGGACAGCCTGTTGGTAACAACCGGCTTGCCAGGTATTAGGCGGTATGACGAGCTGCGCCCCCGCGCCCTCGGCGAGCAACTGTTGCACGAGGTTGCTGCCGTCGCCGAAGAAAGCGTGTGCCAGCAGCCGTCCATATTTGTCCTGACGCGCGGCATCGAAGCGCAGATCGAGCCGTTGTCGATGGCTGAACAGCAATTGACGCAAACGGTCACGGGCGGCGAGTGCGCCGGGTTGATGCGGGCGGCCGTCCCTGCCGAGTTCCGGGGTATCGATACCGATGAGTCGTACGCGGCGGCCGTCACTGAGCGTGACGGTGTCGCCGTCGTAGGCGAGGCTGACACGAACTTGTTCATCGATGCGGTCGGCTGCGCAAGGTATCTGCGCGTGTGCGTAGATTGGCGCCGCGAAGGCGGTAGCGAGGATCAGTCTGGATATAACCTTGGCCCAAACGCACACAGGGGCGAGTCGTCGCCGACCCGCCCCTGGTGAGATTCGACCGCTGCCCGCGAGGGGCATGGGCGTTACTTCTTGATGCCGTACTTCTGGCGGAATTTTTCCATCCGGCCGCCGGTGTCGACGATCTTCTGTTTGCCCGTGAAGAAGGGATGGCATTGGGCGCACACTTCGATGGCGAGATCGCGACCGTGAGTCGAGCGCGTCTGGAAGCTGTTGCCGCAACTGCAGGTGACGGTGACGTCACTGTATTTCGGATGGATGTCCGGCTTCATGTAAAAGTCCTCGATAAACCGTCCCGGCCGCGGCAAGGGGCCGCACCCGTGAAAGGCCGGCGATAATACGGGATCGTAGACGGGGCGACAAGCCCCGTCCGTGTTAACGCGGGCGGAACTCCAGTACCTTGGCGTTTCTCTGGGGCGGCGTCGGGGCGCGGCCTTCGACCAGGGTTTCCAGCAGGCCGCCGGGCCCCGTCACGCGATCCCACATCATATGGTTCATGCGGATGCAGGCCGCCATCGGGGTCGCTGCCGCCCGGCGGACTTGATCGAGTTTCCATTGCAGACGGCGCAGGCGTGCTTGAGTGCGCGGCGCGGCGCGGCGGATGGCTTCTTCGATGGCACGGGCACGCCGGGCTTCGAAACCTTCCGGATCGTTGCTGACCAAGGCGGACCAGGATTCAAAATCGAAATTGTGCTGAGCGTGCTCGGGCATATCGGATCTCCCCTCACGGCCGCGGCGTACCACGGCTTCGTTTTATTGTTGTGGTCGATAGGGACTGTATCACAGGGATTTTCACGAGTCATGCCTTTGGCGTCCGAAATATGGCGCACGCCAGGAAAGCGCTCCTAACTCATTGTTTTGTTGATGGTGCAATAAGTGCGCGTAATGTGGATAAGTCTGTGGATGGCCGTATTGCCCTGAGCCCGGGCTGAATTGGGATCTGCCGCGAGTGCTGGGCAGATTCTCGCGGGCTCGGTGGAAACAGGCAATTTATCAGTGTGTTATTTCATGGTTCGGGGATTGGGTTAGAATGCCTGCGGCGCGCGATGTGCCGCACGAGGCCAGCGTTCCCATGTGTAAAACTTTCCCAGGCGCTTGTTCTGCGCCGACTTTTTTCTGACACCAGGTGTCTTAGCGTGACTGCCCAACCCAAAATCGGATTCATCAGCCTCGGCTGCCCCAAGGCCTTGGTCGACTCGGAGCGCATCCTGACCCGCTTGCGCGCCGAGGGCTACGGCATCGTGCCGACCTATACCGATGCGGATCTGGTGGTCGTCAACACCTGCGGATTCATCGACAGCGCCGTGGAAGAATCGCTCGACGCCATCGGCGAGGCCATCGCCGAAAACGGCAAGGTCATTGTGACCGGCTGTTTGGGCGCGCGCGCTGACGCAGTGCTCTCGGCGCATCCGCAGGTGTTGTCGGTCAGCGGACCGCAGGCATACGAACAGGTTCTGGGCGCCGTGCATGAACACCTGCCGCCGCCGACCGATCCGTTCACTGCACTGTTGCCGCCCGGCGGCATCAAACTCACGCCGCGGCATTACGCCTATCTGAAAATTTCCGAAGGCTGCAACCATCGTTGCACCTTCTGCATCATCCCGTCGCTGCGCGGCGATCTGGTATCGCGACCGGCTGGCGAGGTGCTGGAAGAAGCCGAGAATCTGGTGCAAGCCGGCGTGAAGGAGCTGCTGATCGTGTCGCAGGACACCAGCGCCTACGGCGTCGACATGCGCTACGGCACCGGTTTCTGGAAGGGGCGCCCGGTCAAGACTCGGCTACTGGAACTGGCGAAGTCACTGGGCGAACTGGGCGTGTGGGTGCGCATGCACTACATCTATCCGTATCCCAACGTCGACGATCTCATCCCGCTGATGGCCGACGGGCTCATCCTGCCGTATCTCGATATCCCGTTGCAGCATGCCAACCGCCGGGTGTTGAAGGCGATGAAGCGCCCGGCCGCGACGGAAGACACCTTGCGTCGCATCGAACACTGGCGCGCGGTCTGTCCGGATATCACCCTGCGCAGCACCTTCATCGTCGGCTTTCCCGGCGAGACCGAGGCCGAGTTCGAGGAGCTGCTGCAATTCCTCGCTGCCGCGCAATTGGATCGCGTCGGTTGCTTTACCTACTCACCGGTCGATGGCGCGACGGCCAACGAGCTTCCGGGCGCGGTGCCGGAGGCGATCAAGGAAGAACGCTATGCACGGTTCATGGACGTGCAAGAGCGCATCAGCGCCGCGCGCCTGCAAGACAAAGTGGGTCGCGAACTCGCCGTGATTATCGACGTGGTCGATGCCGAAGGCGCCATCGGCCGCAGCCAGGCGGACGCGCCGGAGATCGACGGTCAGGTGTTCGTCGACTCGCAGGATGTGCAGGTCGGCGATATCGTCGCGGTAAGCATTACCGAGGCGAGCGAGCACGATTTGTTTGGCGTGCCCGCGTAACTGCAACCGGAACCGGGCCGATTTAGGGGGAAGGGTGCCGCGCCTCGGTGATCTGATCCAGGCGAATCTCCAGTCGCTCGCCGGTCTGCGTTTCCGCAATCAGAAATTCCTCGCCGTGCCGGGTTTGCAGGTCGCGTGGCAACAGGGTTTCGATATGGGTGAGGCCGTTCGCATCCCGCCAACCGATGCGCAGTTTCCATTTGCGCAGAATGGCGAGTTCGTATTCGCTGTATTGACCGCAATCGATGGGCGTGTAATCACTCATCGTCGCGCCGCGCCTTCAGGCCGAGCAATTGGCCGGCGTCGATGTCGGCATGCAGTTCGATGGGGCGGCAACAGACGATGCAATCCTCGATGAAGTCGTGGCTGCCGGCCGAACAATCGATGCTCACGGTGAGGTTCTCGCCGCAGTAAGGGCAGTCGATGTCGCGTTCTTCAAGCAGGTTCATCGTCGGGTAGAACCTCCGCGAGCAGATCGTTCAGAAACCGTCGGCCCTGTTCCGTGCAGCGCCAGGGCGTATCCCATTCCAACAACCCGCGTCGCTGAGCCCGCTCCAGGGCCAGTCGTACCTGTTCGAACGCAAGGCCGGTGGTCTGTTCGAACAGCGTCGACTCGAAGCCGGCATTCAGGCGCAAGGCATTCAGCAGAAACTCGAACATCGCATCAGAGGCGGCAGGCTCGCTGTGGCCGCCGATGCGCGCGTCGCTGTGCACGTTCGCCAAATAGTCGCGCGGATTCTTCACCTTCCAGTTGCGGCGGATGCGTTGCGTCGCTGCATCGGTGATTTTCTGGTGTGCACCCGCACCGATGCCCAGGTAATCGCCGTAGTGCCAGTAATTCAAATTGTGTCGGCATTGCATGCCGCTGCGTGCGTAGGCCGACACTTCGTACTGAGTATAGTCACGCGCCGCGAGCTGTGCCTGACCCTGTTCCTGCATCTGCCAGAGCACTTCGTCGTCGGGCAGTTCAGGCGGATGGCGATGAAAATAGGTATTCGGCTCCAGCGTGAGCTGATACCAGGACAGATGCGCGGGCTCCAGGTCCATGGCGGTGGCGAGATCGGCGAGCGCCTGCGCCGGCGTCTGCCCGGGCAGACCGAACATCAGATCCAGATTGAAGCTGTTGAAACCTGCGTCGTGCGCGAGTTCCGCGGCGCGGATCGCCTCGCGGCGTCCATGGATGCGGCCTATACGCTGGAGCATGCCATCGTCGAAACTCTGCACGCCGATGGACAGCCGATTGATTCCGGCGGCGCGAAATTCGCGGAAGCGACCTTGCTCCACCGTGCCGGGATTCGCCTCCAACGTAATTTCCATATCCGGTTTGCAGGTGAGGCGCGCGCGAATGCCGCCGAGCAGTCGATCGATGGATTCAGCACTGAACAGACTGGGTGTACCGCCGCCGATGAAGATGCTGGAGACGACGCGTCCCCACACGCCGGGCAATTCCTGATCGAGATCAGTCAGGAGTGCATCGATGTATTGGCGTTCCGGAAGATCGGCATGCGCCTCGTGCGAGTTGAAATCGCAATACGGGCATTTGCGCACGCACCAAGGGATATGCACATACAGTGCGAGTGGTGGCAGCGTGGTGAAGTGGAACATGGAGGACGGGCGCGGTTCAGCCCACTCGATCCAGCGCAGCAACCAGCTTGCGCAAGGCCTGGCCGCGATGACTCAGCGCATTTTTCACCTCGGGCGGCAGTTCCGCCGAGGAACAATTGTGCGTCGGCACGAAGAACACCGGATCGTAGCCGAAGCCCTGGGTGCCGCGCGGCGCGAACAGGATGCGGCCTTCCCACGTGCCTTGGCAGATCAGCGGCGTTGGATCGTTCGCATGCCGCATATACACCATCAGGCATTGAAAGCGCGCACTGCGTTGTTCCTCCGGCACGTCTTCGAGATCGGCGAGCAGTTTTTCCAGATTGGCCCGATCGCCCGCGCCGACACCGGCGTAGCGCGCCGAATAGATGCCGGGCGCGCCGTTCAACGCATCGACTTCGATGCCGGAATCGTCGGCGATGGCCGACAGGCCGGTGTGCAGTGCCGCGTTGCGTGCTTTGAGAATGGCGTTTTCGACAAAGCTGAGGCCGGTTTCTTCGACCTCCGGCACGCCGAACTGCGATTGCGGCACGACTTCGATGTGATGGTCGGCGAGCAGCGCGTTGAACTCGCGGACCTTGCCGGGATTGTTGCTGGCGAGAACGATGGTTGTCATGGCGGTATTCAGCCCTTCTCGGCCAGCGCCTGTTTCTGCGCCTGAATCAGGGTGAAAATGCCGCCTTGGGCCAGATCGAGCATGGCCAGCAATTCGGCGCGCGAGAACGGATGGCCTTCGGCGGTGCCCTGCACCTCGATGAAGTCGCCGCGGTCGTTCATCACCACATTCATGTCGGTCTCGGCATTGCAGTCTTCCGCATAGTCGAGATCCAACACCGGCGTGCCTTTATAGACGCCGACTGACACCGACGCGACTTGTGCTCGCAGTGGATTGGTAGTGAGTGCGCCCTTGTCGAGCAGATGCGCAATGGCATCGGCCAGCGCGACATAACCGCCGGTGATGCTCGCGGTACGCGTGCCGCCGTCGGCCTGGATGACATCGCAGTCGATGGTGAGCGAGCGCTCGCCGAGTGCCTTGAGATCGACGACCGCGCGCAGCGAACGGCCGATCAGGCGCTGAATTTCCATCGTGCGACCGCCTTGTTTACCGCGCGCCGCCTCGCGGTCCATGCGCGAGCCGGTCGAACGCGGCAGCATGCCGTATTCTGCCGTGATCCAACCCTGGCCTTTGCCGCGCAGAAAACCCGGCACGCGCTCTTCCACGCTGGCGGTGCACAGCACGCGGGTATCGCCGAATTCGACCAGCACCGAACCTTCGGCGTGTTTGGTGTAGCGGCGGGTGAAACGGACATGACGCAGCTCGTCGGCCGCGCGTTGACTGGGACGCATGGGAATCTCGCGGTTTATCGTGGAGGCGCGAGTATAGAGGATTTGGCTGTCGACAGTAGGCCGAATCCCGAAATCACTTGCCCAGCATCTCGTGCTCGTATTCCGCCAAGGCTTCGTTGATATCGGCGATGGCGCGGCCCAGCGGGTCATGAGCGGCGTGTGCCGGTGCGGCGGGTTTCCTGTCGCCCTCGATGCCGCCGGCAGTGTGGGTTGCCGCGGACTGTGTGTCGCGACTGGATTCCCAGCGCAACACCACGCCGCTGACATTGTCGCTTTGCGGATAGCTGGCGCGTTCCGCGGCCTCGGCCAAGGCATCCAGGGCGCGCGGCAGATCGTCGTCGTCCAACATGCCGGTGAGGCGTTTCTCGGAGACCGCCGACCACAGCCCGTCGCTGCACAGCAACAGGATATCGCCGGGCAGCAGATAAATGGCCGGCCCCAGCGTGACCGGCGGCGGATGCTGCGTGCCGCCCAGACACAGGCTGACGTGATTACGCAACGGATGTAGGCGCGCCTGTTGTTCGGTCAGTAATCCCGACTCGACCATCTCGGCGACACGGGTGTGATCGCGGGTGCGCAGGGCGACTTCGCCCTGGCGGATCAGATAGGCGCGACTGTCGCCGACATGCGCCCAGTGCGCCGCGCCGTCTTGAATCAGACAGGCGACGCCGGTGGTCAGCGGCTCGATGGGCGGTTTCTGCGCCTGGCCGACGCGCTGAATGGTGCGATGCGCCTCGCGAAACGCCTCGCGCAGAAACTGCGCCGGGTCTTCCAAGCCTTGCCGGGCGCGGAACTGCCGGCTCAAGGTGTCGACGCACGCTTGTGCCGCGAGATCGCCACGCGCATGACCACCCATGCCGTCGGCGATCACCAGCAGCACGGCGTCGTCGCGTTCGAGCACCAGACAACGATCCTGATTGCTGGCGCGATTGCCGAGACGGTTGGCTTGGCCGGCGACGTAACGCATGACTCAGCCCTTGCCCCAGGGCAGGCTGCCGACGAAACGTTCCAAGGTGGACGGCGGTTCGACGGTTTCCTCGCCGGGCGGATCTTCCGCGAGCAACGCCTCGCGGAAGGCGGCCGCGCTTTGCGGGCGCAACATCGGATCGACCTCCATGGCCCAGTCGATGGCGGCCAGCAGACTGTCCGAATAGCGTTTGCGGAAGGTGTTGCGCGCGCTTTTCAGGGTGTCGCGCGCGTGGCGTTCCTTGGCCGTGAGCGGCGGCTTGCCCTCGATGCAGGCGCGCATGGTGGCGCCGAAGGCATAGATATCGGTCCACGGACCGACATAGCCGTTCACCTCGTATTGTTCGATGGGCGAGAAGCCGGGGCTGATGACTTGTCCGGGCTGCGACTGCCGGCTTTGCGGAAAGCCGTGCACGGCGCCGAAATCCAACAGCAAGGGATCGCCGCCGGGACGGATGTGGATGTTGCCGGGCTTGATGTCCAGATGCAGCAGATCGCGGCTATGAATCAGCACCAGCCCGTCGAGCAATTGCGGAAACACCGTGCGCAGGAATTTCTCGCTGAGGCTGCCGCCGCGCGCGGTCAGATAGGCTTGCAGATTTTTGCCGTCCTGGTACTCCATCACCATATACACCGTGCCGTTGGCGCGGAAAAAGCTTAGCACGTTGACGATGTTCGGATGTTTGAGCGTGGCCAGCGCACTGGCCTCCTGGAAGAACAGCATGCGCCCGCGATTGAAACGACCGGCCGCCTCCTCGTCCTTGGGCACGACGCCGTGATCCTCTCGGCGCGTGGCCAATCGGCTCGGAATGTATTCCTTGACGATTACGACCTCGCCGGACTCGATGTCGCTGGCGAGATAAACGACGCTGAAGCCGCCGCCGCCGAGGGTCCGGTCGATGCGATAACGGTCCAGACGGGTACCGGCCGGTAACGAGGGTGGGCGTTGCTTCATTGCGTCCAGGTGTCGGATTGCGACGGAATTTGTTTCTTCAGGGGGCGCCCGGCGGCGGTTTCACCCAGGCGCCGGAGGCCGTACCATTAGCCTACCCCCATCGGCACTGTCGCCGGGGGACTTGAGGCTACGACCTCTACCACCATCACGGGGTTCTACATGATCCGCAGCATGACGGCGTTCGCGCGCCAGGAACGCGAGGGCGACTGGGGTGCGCTGACCTGGGAATTGCGCTCGGTCAATCACCGCTATCTGGAAGTGAGTCTGCGCCTGCCGGACGAATTGCGTAGCTTGGAAACCGCCGTGCGCGAACGCGCCGCGCGCCGCCTGGGTCGCGGCAAACTCGACTGCAACCTGCGCTACAAACCCACCCAACGCCGCGCCGGTCTGGCACTCAATGCCCAGACGCTGGAACAGACGCTGGCCGCCTGCGAACAGATCCGCCAACAACTGCCCGCTGCCGCCCCCGTTAATCCGCTGGACCTGCTGCGCTGGCCTGGCGTGATCCTGGAGGAAACCGCCGACCCGGCGCCGTTGGCCGAAGCCGCGCTGGCGCTGTTCGACCAGGCGCTCGACGAACTGGTCGCCACCCGCGACCGCGAAGGCGCGCAGATCGGCGAGATTCTGCGCACCCGTTTGGATGCCATGGAGCCGCTGGTCGCCAGCGCCCGCGCGCGCCTGCCGGAGGTGCTCGCGCGCATCCGCGACAAACTGCGCCTGCGCGTCGCCGAACTCACCGCCAACCCCGATCCCGACCGGCTCGAACAGGAACTGGCGTATATCGCGCAGAAGATGGACGTCGACGAAGAACTTGACCGCCTCACCGGCCACATCGCCGAAGTGCGCCGCGTGTTCAAACTCGCCGAACCCGTCGGCCGCCGCCTGGATTTTCTGATGCAGGAATTCAACCGCGAAGCGAATACCTTGGGCTCGAAGTCCGCCGACAGCGAGACGACGAAGGCCTCGGTCGAACTCAAAGTGCTGATCGAGCAGATGCGTGAACAAGTGCAGAACGTCGAATAGCGGTCAGAACAAAAAGCGAACACGGATGCCGACAACCGAAGCCTTTTCAAGAGCCATCATCGACGGGTTGCTGCACAATACATTCAACGGAGTCCTGGAAGGGAACAGGCCATGACTGTCAGCCTTGAAGGAAAGCTCGTAGTCGCGGTTTCCTCGCGGGCGCTGTTCGATTTCGAGGAAGAGAACCGCGTTTTCGAGGAGCAGGACGATACGGCATATATGCGACTACAACTTGAGCGGCTGGACGCGCCTGCGCAGCGGGGGGTTGCCTTCCCGCTGGTGAAGAAGCTGCTGACGTTCAACAGTGATGGGCAACACCGGGTGGAGGTTGTGATCCTATCACGCAATGATCCAGTGTCTGGCTTGCGTGTATTCCGCTCAGCTGAATCTGTCGACCTTAATCTTGGTCGAGGGGTATTCACCCGAGGTAGGGCACCTTACCGTTATCTGAGTCCCCTAGGGGCGCATCTGTTTCTTAGCGCTAATGCCGAGGATGTGCAGGCAGCGCTCCAGGCGGGCTTTCCGTCCGCCCGTGTCTATTCGCAGTCGCTGGTGGATGCAACGCGGCACCCTAATGAAATCCGCATTGCATTCGATGGGGACTCGGTACTTTTTTCGGACGAAGCTGAACAGGTTTTTCAGGCGAAGGGGCTTGACGAATTTCAGAATCACGAGCGGGAACACGCATGTTGTCCCTTGCCTCCTGGCCCTTTTAAACCTTTGCTGGAAGCGTTGCGCCGGCTCCAGATGGCGGCAGGTTCGGCAGTGCCGACACAAATCCGTACGGCATTGGTTACCGCTCGCAGTTCGCCGGCGCATGAACGCGCGATACGGACTTTGATGGATTGGAATATCTCTGTGGACGAGGCGATGTTTCTGGGAGGGTTGGAGAAGGGGCCATTCCTCAAAGAATTCGAGCCAGATTTCTTCTTTGACGACCAGGCGCGGCATTGTGTCTCTGCCGCAGGCTCCGGACCTACGGGGCATGTGATCAGCGGGATTGCCAATTCATTCGTGAATGAGGCGTCGTCCTGACTAAGGGAGTGCCATGACCATCGAGATCGTCGAGGTGCTGCGTCGCTCGCAGCAGGGGCTTACCCGCCCTTATATCTGTCGCGGGGACGACGGGGAAACGTATTTCGTGAAAGGCACCGGTGCCGGACGCCGTAGCCAAATTTGTGAGTGGATCGCTGGGCGGCTGGCATTGGAGCTTGGACTGCCTATTGCGCCCTTTGAGATTGTCCATGTGCCGGAAGAGTTGCTGGAACTCGAAGTGTCCTTCGATTTAAGTGACCTTGGTGCGGGGCCCGCTTTCGGTTCACGGGACCAACGGGGGGCGGAGCTGACGGCGACGCTTGTGATGGAGGTTCCTGCTGCTGTTCAGCAGGATGTGCTGGTTTTTGACTGGTGGGTACGGAATGGGGACCGGAGCCTGACCGAGAAAGGGGGCAACCCCAATTTGTTCTGGAGGCCCGAAGCTCGGGAACTTGTCGTTATCGACCACAATCAGGCCTTCGATACTGCCCTGACTAAGGCGCATTTGCTCGAATATCACGTATTTAGAGATCAGGCCCATCAAGTCTTCGGTGACTTTGTCAGTCGCCGTGACTACAATGCCAAGCTCGCGGCCGCGCTTACCCAATGGCCTGATATTTGCTCCAAACTCCCCCGGGAGTGGCACTACGTCGATCCCGAAATGACAGTGTCGGTTGACTTCGATCTGAATGTCGCCCATGAACTTCTCATGGGACACGACCGCGACGAATTCTGGAACTGGATATGACAAAGATTCCCTGCCAATACGTAATTGTGCGCTTCGCCCCGTTTACGGAAACGGGCGAGTTCGCCAATGTGGGCATCATCCTGATGGCGCCCAGGCAGCGGTATTTCGGGTTTAAGCTGCTGGCGCCCCGTCGTCATGGGCGCATTACGCGGTTTTTCGATGAGTTGGAACCCAGGCTTTTCCGGGAAACCCTGCGCGATCTCAGCGAGGAATTGGCGCGTGTTCATGGTGTACTCAAGGCGCACGGCTTCGATAAGCGCTTGAAGGTCAATGAGGTCGATTTTGCTGGGAGACTCTTCACGGAGGTTACACGGCCACGGGAAAGCATCGTCCGCTTTAGCGAGACTCGCTTGGTTCTAGCGGAAGATCCCAAGGAAAAGCTCAAGGAGCTTTTCGCGTTCTATATCGAGCGCAACTTTGTGACCAAAGAATACAAGGAAATTGTGCTGGAGAGAGGTGTGCGCAAGTGGTTGCTCGATGCGCGCATTGCCGACCGCTTTGATCGCATGAAGGTTGGTGATGATGAGTACCAAGCAACCTTCCCGTTCGTCGAGCAGCACGAGAATCGGCCGGCCAAGATCATCAAGCCGCTGAATTTGACCCAAGACACTTCAAGCAAGATTCTTGAACATGGCGGCAACTGGTGGTTCAAGATTCGCGAGCTACAGAAACGCCACACTCTTCCGGACAAGGTTCTCTTTGCCGTCGAGGGTCCAGCAACCCAGGGGCCTATGGGGAACGCGTACCACGAAGTTGTTGAGATGCTGAGAGAGACGGGTGTTACGGTCCTTCCGTACCAACATATGGGCGAGATTGTTGATTTTGCCTTGAACGCGTAATTTAGTAGTTCGTGTGGGTTACCAAAGAAAGTCACTGATTCGGATATCCATGCAAGCCAACCTCTTCATCGTTTCCGCGCCTTCCGGGGCGGGCAAGACCAGTCTGGTGCGGGCCATGATGGAACGCCTGGGCGCGATCGCGTTCTCGGTGTCGCACACCACCCGTGCCATGCGGCCGGGCGAGCAGGACGGAATCGACTATCACTTCGTCGATGTGCCGACCTTCGAGGTGGAGATCGCGGCGGGTGCGTTTCTGGAATACGCCAAGGTGTTCGAAAACTACTACGGTACGGCGCGGACCTCGGTCGAGGCGCAGTTGGCGGCCGGGCAGGATGTGTTCCTGGATATCGACTGGCAGGGCGCGCGGCAGATCCGCGCGGCTTGGCCGGGGGTGGTGAGTATTTTCATTCTGCCGCCGTCGCGGGCGGCGTTGGAATCCCGTTTGCGCGATCGCGGCCAGGATTCCGACGAGATCATCGCCAAGCGCATGCGCGGCGCGGTCAGCGAGAGCGCCCATTACGACGAGTACGACTACCTCATCATCAACGACGATTTCCCCAGCGCCCTGGAGGAACTGATGGCTATCGTCCGCGCCCAGCGCCTGCGCACCTCGCAGCAGGCCTTGCGCCATGCCGATCTGCTGGAGCGGCTCCTCGAACCGGCCGGTTGAGCCCCGGATTCGGGGAGACCCGTGCATTCCCGGGGCGATTTGGGTAGACTTCCCGTCCCGTTTCACCCGGCAACAAGGTCAAGACCATGGCACGCATCACCGTAGAAGACTGTTTGGAAAATGTCGCCAACCGTTTCGAGCTGGTGCTGGTGGCCTCCAAGCGCGCCCGGCAACTGGCCAATGGTGCGGCGACCAGCCTGGCCTGGGAAAACGACAAGCCCACCGTGCTGGCCTTGCGCGAGATCGCCGAGAAGCTGGTCGGACCGGACATCCTTAATGTGATCGACGAGCCCATCGAAGAAGCCCCGGACGCTGTGGCCCGCGCCAAGGCGCTGTTCGCGGATGTCGCCGACGGCGAACTGATCGGTCCGGACGGCGACGAGGCCGATCTCGCCGCGCCCGCCGCGCCCGCCCCGGCTGACGACGACGAGGGCTGATCGCCCGCTTTCCCCTGGCCACCCCGAAATCCTACCGCGTGTCGCGCGGGGTCTTCGGGTGACGCTGACCTTCCCTTGTCCTATGATCCAGGTCGATGCGACGCATCGGCCACCGGCGCTCGTGTCCGGGCGGCAGGTATGCTGGATACGAAACCATGGCGGTCATTTCCGAACAGATTGCGAAACCCGACAGCGAGCCGCGCTTGCTGATCAGCGATCTGTGCCGTCAGCTCGACAGTTACCTCGATGCCGACCAAGTCCGCGAGGTCTATCGCGCCTATCTGTTCAGCGCCGAGGCGCATGAAGGCCAGCAGCGCGTCTCCGGCGAACCTTATATTTATCATCCCCTGGCGGTGGCGCAGATCCTTGCGGACATGCGCATGGACTACAAAAGCATCACCGCCGCGATCCTGCACGACGTCATCGAGGACACCGGCACCGCCAAGGAGCAGATCGCCAAGGCCTTCGGCGAAGAGGTCGCCGAACTGGTCGACGGCGTCAGCAAGCTCACCCAGATCACCTTCGAGAGCCAGGCCGAGGCGCAGGCGGAAAACTTCCGCAAGATGATGCTGGCGATGGTGCGCGACATCCGCGTCATCCTCATCAAACTCGCCGACCGGCTGCACAACATGCGCACTCTGGGCGTGATGCCGCCCGCTAAGCGCCGGCGCATCGCCCGCGAGACTCTGGATATCTACGCGCCCATCGCCAACCGCCTGGGCATGAACAACATGCGTCTGGAACTCGAAGACCTGGGGTTCTCCGCGTATTACCCGATGCGCGCGCGCATCCTCGCCGAGGCGGTCAAACGCGCGCGCGGCAATCGCAAGGAAATCCTCAGCAAGATCGAGACGGCCATCAAAGCGCGTCTCGAACACGACGGCATTCCCGGGCATGTGCACAGCCGCGAGAAGCACCTGCTCAGTCTGTATCAGAAGATGCGCGGCAAGCGGCTGTCGTTCAACGATGTGTTCGATGTCTACGCCTTCCGTGTCGTGGTCGAAAATGTAGACACCTGCTATCGCGTGCTCGGTGTGGTGCACAGCCTGTACAAACCGGTGCCGGGGCGCTTCAAGGATTACATCGCCATCCCCAAGTCCAACGGCTACCAATCGCTACACACGGTGTTGTTCGGGCCCTACGGCGTGCCCATCGAAGTGCAGATCCGCACCGACGACATGGATCGCGTCGCCGAATCCGGTATTGCCGCGCACTGGCTGTACAAGGGCGGCGACGACGGTACCGGCGGTGCGCATGCGCGCGCCCGCGAATGGTTGCGCGAACTGCTGGAGATGCAGAAGCACGCCGGCAATTCGCTGGAGTTTCTGGAGAACGTCAAGATCGATCTGTTCCCCGACGAGGTGTACGTGTTCACCCCGCGCGGCAAGATCATGGAACTGCCGCGCGGTGCCACCGCGGTGGACTTCGCCTACGCGGTGCACACCGATGTTGGCAACACCTGCATCGCCGCGAAGATCGACCGTCGTCTCGCGCCGTTGCGCACGCCGCTGCTCAATGGGCAGACCGTGGAGATCATCACCGCGCCCGGCGCGCATCCCAACCCGAGTTGGTTGAACTTCGCCGTGACCGGCAAGGCGCGCTCGAATATCCGTCACTATCTGAAGAATCTGCGCCGCGAAGAGGCGGTGAGTCTCGGCCGACGCTTGCTCGACAAGTCGTTGCTGAGTCTGGGCGTGGCGGCGGCCGAATCGAGCGAGGCGCGGTTGAACGAGACGCGTTTGGGCGAAATCGCCGCGTCCTACGGCATGAAGACGGCCGACGATTTGTTGGAAGACATCGGTCTGGGCAACCGCATGCCCATGCTCGCCGCGCGGCGCCTGCTGGGCAGCGACGAGGCCGGCGAGGTCAGCGCATCGGGCGGCGGCGGTGCGCCGCTGGTTATCAAAGGCACCGAAGGCATGGTGGTGAATTTCGCCAAGTGCTGCCGGCCGATTCCCGGCGACCGCATCGTCGGCTTCGTCAGCGCCGGCCGCGGTATCATCATCCACGCCGAGAATTGCAAGAACATCGCCGATTTCCGCAGTCGTCCGGATAAATGGGTGGATGTGGAATGGGAACGCGAGGTGAGCGGCGAATTCACCGCCGAGTTGCGCGTGGAAGTCGCCAATCAGCGCGGTGTGCTCGCCACCGTGGCGGCGGCCATTGCCGACATGGGTTCGAATATCGAGAACGTCGGCATCGAAGAGCGCGACGGCTTGAATACGTCGATTGCCTTCACCATTACCGTGCACGACCGCAAACACCTCGCGCGCGTCATGCGCCGCATCCGGCATATTCCGCTGGTGCTGCGTATCAGCCGCGCCAAGAGTTGAGTTCTAATTCAATAAACGGCTTTTCATCAATCGCAGGAGACAATCGTGGCTCGTGAAATCATCGCCACCGACCGGGCGCCGCAGGCGATCGGAACGTATTCGCAAGCGGTCAAGACCGGTAATACCGTGTATCTGTCGGGACAGATTCCGTTGGTGCCGGAGACCATGGAGTTGGTGGCCGGCGACATGGAAGCGCAAATCCGCCGCGTGTTCGACAATCTGGCCGCCGTGTGCGCCGCCGCCGGCGGAACGCTCGCCGATATCGCCAAGCTCAATATCTTTCTCACCGACCTGAGCCACTTTCCGCTGGTCAATCAAGTCATGGCGAGTTATTTCCAACAGCCCTATCCGGCGCGCGCCGCGGTGGGCGTGGCGGCGCTGCCGAAGGGCGCGGCGGTGGAGATGGATGCCGTGATGGTGTTGGGCGGCTGAACTTCTTTGTGTGACGGAACGTATGCACAAACCGCACAGGGATGTGCCGGTGACTGAAGCCCTCGATCTGCAATCGAGGCCGGCGACGGTGTTGCGCGGCGTCGGCCCGCGCGCCGCGCAGCGCTTGGCCAATCTCGGCATCGCCACTGTTCAGGATCTGTTGTTTCATCTGCCGTCGCGCTATCAGGACCGCACGCGCGTGCTGCCCATCGGCAGTCTGCGGCCGGGCGACGAGGCGGTGATCGAAGGTGCGGTCGATCTCGCCGAAATCAAGTTCGGTCGCAAACGCATGCTGCTGGTGCGCCTCTCCGATGGCACTGGCGCACTGACGCTACGCTTCTTCCATTTCAACGCCAATCAGCAGGCCGGTTTCGCGCGCGGCACGCGGCTGCGCTGTTACGGCGAGGTGCGGCCGGGCGCGGTCACGTTGGAGATGATTCATCCCGAATACCGGCGCGTCGAGCCCGGTGTGGTAGAGGCAGTCGAGGAACACCTGACGCCGATCTATCCCAGCACCGAGGGCATGCATCAACTCACGCTGCGCGCGCTCACCGATCAGGCGCTGGAACATCTGGCGCAAACCGGCGACGCGGGTCTGCACGATTGGTTGCCGCCGGAATTGCTCAAACAGTTCAAGTTGCCGTCGCTGACCGCGGCCATCCGCTATGTGCACCGTCCGCCGCCCGAGGCGAGTGTCGAAAGCCTGGAGGCGGGCAAGCATCCCGCGCAACAGCGGCTGGTGTTCGAAGAACTGCTGGCGCATCACTTGAGTCTGCGGCAGTTGCGCCATGCGGCGAAGGCGCAACGCGCGCCGGCGCTTGCGGGTCTGGGCGCGTTGCGCGAACGGTTTCTCGCGAGTTTGCCGTTCGCGTTGACTGCTGCGCAGCAACGCGTCGTTGCCGAAATCGAAACCGACTTGTGTCGCGATCATCCCATGCTGCGGCTGGTGCAGGGCGATGTCGGTTCCGGTAAGACCGTGGTCGCCGCACTCGCCGCGTTGCAGGCTATCGAGTCCGGCGCGCAAGTGGCGGTGATGGCGCCGACCGAACTGCTGGCCGAACAGCATTACCGGAATTTCCACGCCTGGCTGGCGCCGCTCGGTATCGAAGTCGCGTGGCTGTCGGGCAAGATCAAGGGCAAGGCGCGCACGACCGCGCTTGCTGCACTTGCCGAGGGCCGCGCGCCGCTTGCCATCGGCACGCACGCGCTGTTTCAGGAAGACGTGCAGTTCGCGCGTTTGGGTCTGGTGATCGTCGACGAGCAACACCGCTTCGGCGTGCATCAGCGCTTGGCGCTGCGCGACAAGGGCCAGCAAGGCGAACTGCGCCCGCATCAATTGACCATGACCGCGACGCCGATCCCGCGCACGCTGGCGATGACGCTGTATGCCGATCTCGATGCCTCGATCATCGACGAACTGCCACCGGGCCGCTCGCCGGTGCAGACTGTGGTGATCCCCGGCAACCGCCGCCCGGAGATCGTCGAGCGCGTGCGCCAGGCCTGTG
>JACREG010000083.1 GCA_016218375.1 Gammaproteobacteria bacterium | reverse complement strand
AGGCGATGTTCAACGCACCGGACGCGGCGACGATCAGGAACACGGCGAACACATGCGGCGTGCCCCAGACGATCTGGTTGTTCATGCCGGTCACGTAGTGGCCGTGGTGTTCCATGTAATAGGCGGCACCCAGTCCGACCAGCGCGACAGCCGCCAGCAGGGCCAGCAGACCGTAATAGCCGGTACCGTTATTCACGACTTCGCGGAAGTGTATTTTTTGTTTCATGGCCACCGATGTTCCTGTTGCTTGTCCAGCGGGAGTGAACCCTTGCGCGATCAGATGCCGCGGTAACGGATACCGACGTTAAGACCGAGGTCGGCGCGGATCTGGGTACCGCCGTGTTTGGCGAGTTCCTGGGAGATGCGGCTGTCCGGGTTGTTGAGGTCGCCGAATATGACCGCCTCGTGGCCTTCGCTGTTGCAGGCCTCGGCGCAGGCGGGTAGGGCGTTATCGCCGTCGCGGTCGACGCGATGCATGCACAGCGTGCAGCTTTCGACCGTGCCCTTGCCGCGCGGGGCGACCGGTAACTGATCCTGCAAGTCTTCATGGATGAACGAACGCGCCTTGTAGGGACAAGCCATCATGCAATAGCGGCAGCCGATGCAGATGTGCTTGTCGACCAGGACGATGCCGTCGACGCGCTTGAAAGAAGCGCCGGTGGGACACACGTCCACGCACGGCGGGTGTTCGCAGTGCTGACACATCAACGGCAGCGAGTGGGCGTAGCCGGTGCTCTTGTCGTGCAGTTCGACCTTGCGAATCCACTGTGCCTGCTGATTTTCGGCGGAGTGGGGTTCGTTGGCGCCCCCGCCGTTTTCGGTCTGACACCCGCGCACGCAGGCATCGCAGCCCTTGGCGCATTTGTTGGTGTCGATGAGCATGCCCCAGCGGTTGGCGCTGGAAACCGGCTGATCGGCGGGCTTGGCCAGCGCGACTTGGGTCAGGAGTACGCCCGGTGCGACGGCCAGACCGGCCAGCGCGCCGGCGCTGCCACCGATGAACTGGCGGCGCGTGCTGTCGATCTCGCGGTCCTGGGCATCGACTTTCTGGATTTCATGCGTATGGGTCATTGCAGCTTGCCCTCTTCAGCCAGGACTTCCAGCGTGCCGGTCGAGACTGGCCCATTGGAGATCGCTTCCGCATGGTGGGGCGAGGGTTTCGTCACCAAGGGATGGAACTCCGTTTTTTTCACCGGGCGGTCGGCGTGGCATTGGAAGCAGTCGATGGAAACACCGGCGTAACTGTGGCAACTGTTGCAGAAGTGTTCCTTGCTGTCGATGCGCACGATCTTGCCGCTGTCGTCGCCGGGGACATGACAGTTGATGCATTCTTCCAGACTGTGCTGCGGTGTGCGGATACCCTCGTGCATGGTCTGATCGCGCTTGTGCAGGATCATCTTCATGTGGTTCTTCCGCATTTCCGCCGTCGGTTCCACGCAGCCCTGAGTCTCGCTGAAGCGCGCGGTGGCTTCAGGCACCTCGGGCAGTGGGGTTCCGCTCTGCGCGGTCAGCGGGAGACCCAGCAGGGTCATCCCAACCAACAGCAGCAGAGATCGTAGCTTACGCAACATCACGGCCATGTCCGCTCCTAACACAGGATTGCTTATTCGCCCAACGCCATGTCGATGTAGCCGGTCGGGCAGACATCGGAACAGATGTGGCAGCCCACGCACTTGGCGTAGTCGGTGGCCACATAACGACCCGTGGTGTATTCCTTCTTGTTGACGCGGAAGATCGCGTCCTGCGGGCAGTAGATCACGCAGTTGTCGCACTCGAAGCACAGACCGCAGCTCATGCAACGCTTGGCTTCGGCAATGGCCTCGGCCTCCGGCAGGTTCTTGCGGCGTTCCTCGAAGTGGCTCAGCACTTCGTTGGCACTCGGGCCGTATTCCTCGCGTTTGTGCCGCGGGGTGTAGGCGAAGTGGCCGAGGAACAGCCGGGTGTGCGGGATGATTTCCGCCATGGAGCGGTCTTCATAATTGTGCACCGCGTACTTGGCGTCGGAAGTGCCGCGCTGATCGCCCTTGTCGGCGTCGAACTCTTCGGGCGACAGACCGGTTTCACGCAGCTTGTCCAGCAGCTTGAAGTGATGCTTGTCGACCTTCGGACGCTTGGCCTGTTCTTCCTGCTTCAGATAATGCTCGATGCTCTCGGCGGCGATGGAAGCCTGACCGATGGCGGTGGTCAGCAGGTGCGGGCGGATAATGTCGCCGGCAGCGAAGTGACCGGCTTTGCCCGGCACCTGATAGAACTTGTCGGCATCGATCAGACCCTTGCCGTTGTTGAAGGCATCCAGACCCGTGAGGTCGCCGCCCTGACCGATGGCGGACACGACCAGATCGCACTCGATTTCGAACTCGGTACCTTCGATCTTGACCGGACGACCCTTGTCCAAGGTGCACTTGGCCAGGCGCAGCGCGGTGGCGCGGCCGCTGGCATCCTTCACCAGGGCAATCGGCATGACTTCGTTCATGATGGTCACGCCTTCGTGCAGCGCATCGTGTACTTCATGCTCGGTGGCGGTCATCTTGTCGCGCGGGAACAGTGCGGTCAGGGTGACGGTGGCGCCTTCGCGGGCGGCCACGACGGCAGCGTCATGCGCAGTGTAACCACCGATGACTTCTTCCGGACGATCCTTGGCGTTGATGTTGTTGATCTTGCCGAGACGGCGAGCCACGGACACCACGTCGATGGAGGTATCGCCGCCACCCACGCAGACCACGCGGTCGGCGGTCACTTTCAGATCGCCCTTGTTGAAGGCTTCGAGGAACGCGACACCGCTGACGCAGTTCGGCGTGCCATCCCAACCTTCGACGGGCAGGCCACGGCCGGACTTGCAACCGATCGACCACAGAATGGCACCGAATTCCTTCTCCAGGGCCTCGACGGTCACGTCCTTGCCGACGCGCGTGTTCAGACGCACTTCGATGTCGCCCATTTCGACGATGCGCTTGATCTCGTGGCGCAGCACGTCGCGCGGGGTACGGTAGCCCGGGATGCCGTAGAACATCATGCCGCCGAGTTCGGCGTGGTCGTCGAAGATGCAACTGGCGATGCCGCGACGGCGCAGGTGATAGGCCGCGGACATGCCGGCGGGGCCGCCGCCGATGATCGCCACTTTCTTGTTGGTGGTCAGCGCCGGGGCTTCGAACTTGAAGCCGTTCTGGAAGGCGGTGTCGCCGATGAACTGCTCGATGGAATTGATGCCGACGAAGTCTTCGACCTCGTTGCGGTTGCAGCCGTCTTCGCACGGCGCCGGGCACACGCGACCCATCATGGACGGGAACGGGTTGGCCGCGGTGGAACGACGGAAGGCGTATTCCTGCCAGCTCACATCCTTTGGCGGTTTTTCCATGCCGCGCACGATCTGCAACCAGCCGCGGATGTCCTCACCGGACGGGCAGCTACCTTGGCAAGGCGGGGTACGGTGAACGTAAGTGGGGCACTTGTGCGAGGTGTCGCCCTTGAAGATGGCGTCATGCCAGCTATCCCACTCGTGGTCGCCGTCCTTGAACTTACGGAACGTTAGTTTCTGCATGTCGTCGCGAGAAGTTGCCATGCCTGTTCTCCTGTTAGGTGAACCCGGTATGTCCGGATTCATCGTGTTATCTAGTTACGCCAAAATCGTTCGTTTACTGCTTGTCGCCCAACACAATGGCATTGCTGACCAATTGGTGGACGCTGACAATCTGATCGAGCTTGAAGCCGTAGTAGGGCATGACCTTGCTGAACTGGCTCTTGCAGATCGCGCAGATCGCCGCCAAGTGGGTCACGCCGTGTTCCTCGACCACCTGCTTGAGGGCTTGCATGCGAGGCAGCGCACCCTTCACGCGCAGCTCCATCAGGTCGTCGGTCAACAAGCCGCCGCCACCGCCACAGCAGAAGGT
>JACREG010000080.1 GCA_016218375.1 Gammaproteobacteria bacterium | reverse complement strand
TCCGTTCGTTGGTACAGTTCGAAACGCCCCGCTGCTGTGGGGACAGAGCTAAAGATCTGTCCCCACAGCGGCGGTATATCAGATTCAGACCACCACCAGATTGTCGCGATGAATCAATTCCGGCTCGTCGACATAGCCCAAGATGGACTCGATGCGATCGCTGGGCTGGCCGATGATGCGCAGCGCCTCGTCCGTGCTGTAATTGACCAGACCGCGCGCGACTTCGGTACCGTCCGGTGCCTTGCAGATCACCAACTCGCCGCGATTGAATTCGCCCTCGACGGCAGTCACGCCGACCGGCAATAAACTCCGACCGGATTGACGCAATACATTCACCGCACCTGCGTCCAGGCGCAGACTACCCCGCGCGGTCATATGGCTGGCCAGCCATTGTTTGCGCGCGGCAATCGGTTCCTGCTGCGGCGTGAGTAATGTGCCCACGCGTTCGCCCTCGCTGACGCGACGCAGGATCTCCGGCTCGCGTCCCGAGACGATGAGGGTGCTGGCACCGGAACGCGCCGCGCGCCGCGCCGCACGCACCTTGGTAATCATGCCGCCACGCCCCAGCACACCACCGCCGCCGGCTACGCGCTCCAACTCCGGATCGTCGGCGGCGACTTCATGCAACAGCTTGGCTTCGGGGTTCTGCCGCGGATCGCAGTCGTACACGCCCTTCTGATCGGTGAGAATGACCAGCAGGTCCGCCTCGACCAGATTGGCCACCAGCGCAGCCAGCGTATCGTTGTCGCCGAACTTGATCTCTTCGGTGGCCACGGTGTCGTTCTCGTTGACCACCGGGACGACATTGAGTTTGAGCAGGGTACGCAGGGTGCTGCGGGCGTTGAGATAGCGGTTCCGGTCGGCGAGATCGTCGTGAGTCAACAACACTTGCGCGGCATGCAGACCGTGTTGCAGAAAGCGCGATTCGTAGGCCTGTACCAAGCCCATCTGGCCCACGGCCGCGGCGGCTTGGAGTTCGTGCAAGGCGTGCGGGCGTTTCTTCCAACCCAACCGGCACATGCCTTCCGCGACCGCGCCGGACGAGACCAACACCAATTCGCGACCCGCCTGTTTGAGGCCGACCATCTGCTCGACCCAGGCGCCAATCGCGGCGAAATCCAAACCGCGACCATCGTTGGTTAATAAGGCGCTGCCGATCTTGATGACCCAGCGCTGGCTTTTCCCGAGTTTTTCCCGTGTGCTCATGATGCGCTACGTTAATCCATGTCGGGCGCGTCTGTCACCGGGCCAGCGTCGTCCGGGTAGTCCAACCCTGACGGCGCGGCATGCGCCTCCATGTATTCCATGATCTGATAGGCCAGTTCCTGCGTGCCGATACCGCTCAGGGCGCTGATGTGGAACACCGGCCCCTGCCAACCCAGACCTTCCACGATCTCCCGACAACGCGGCTCACGCGCGTCGTCCGGCAGTTGATCGATTTTGTTCAGCACCAGCCAACGTTCTTTGGCGACTAGCTCGTCGCTGTATTTGGCCAATTCCGCAATGATCGTGCGCGCGTCGTCGATGGGATCGCCGCTGCCGCCGTAGGGCGAGATGTCGACCATGTGCAACAGCAGGCGGGTGCGTCCCAGATGTTTGAGAAATTGAATACCGAGTCCGGCACCTTCGGCGGCACCCTCGATCAGCCCGGGAATATCCGCCATTACGAAGGAGCGGTGCGCCGCGATGCGTACCACACCGAGATTCGGGTACAGCGTGGTGAAGGGATAGTCCGCGACCTTGGGCCGCGCCGCCGACAGCGCACGGATCAAGGTGGACTTGCCGGCATTGGGCATGCCGAGCAAACCGACATCGGCGAGCACCTTCAATTCCAGACGCAATTCGCGCTGTTCACCGAGCGTTCCAGGTGTCGACTGGCGCGGCGCGCGATTCGTCGAACTTTTGAAACGCGCGTTGCCGATGCCGTGCCAACCGCCCTGCGCCACGCGCATCTGCTGGCCGTCGTGCAGCATGTCGGCGATCAGTTCGCCGGTATCGTTGTCGTAGACCATGGTGCCAACCGGCACGCGCACGATCAGATCCTCGCCCTTCGCGCCGGTGCAGTTGCTACCGCCGCCGTTCTCGCCGCGCTGTGCCTGATAGCGGCGTTCGTAGCGGAAGTCAACCAACGTATTGATGCCCTCGACGGCGAGCAGGAACACACTGCCGCCGTCGCCGCCGTCGCCGCCGTCGGGGCCGCCGAATGGAATGAATTTCTCGCGCCGAAAACCCACGCAGCCGTTGCCGCCGTCACCGGCGACAACTTGGATAATGGCTTCGTCGACGAATTTCATAAGCGCGTACCGACTTCAGAAAATAAAAGGCCCCGTACCGGACGGGGCCTTGGATACAGGACTGTGGGGCGCGCTTACTCGGCGGCAACCACATCCACAAACTTGCGGTTGTTCGGACCGCGGGTCACGAAACACACTTTGCCTTCCGCCGTCGCGAACAGGGTGTGATCCTTGCCGCAGCCGACATTCAAGCCGGGATGGAAGTGGGTACCGCGCTGACGCACGATGATGTTGCCGGCGAGCACCTGCTGGCCACCATAGCGCTTCACGCCAAGTCGTTTGGATTCTGAATCGCGGCCGTTGCGGGTACTGCCGCCTGCTTTCTTGTGTGCCATTGCTTAGCCTGCCTCTGTTCTCGAATGCTTTACGCGGAAACGCCGGTGATCTGCACTTCGGTGTAGTACTGGCGGTGGCCCTGATGTTTCATGTGATGCTTGCGGCGACGGAACTTGATGATGTGCACCTTCTTGTGCCGACCGTGCGACTTGACCGTCGCGCTGACCTTACCGCCGGCCAGATACGGGGTGCCCAGTTTGACGGCATCGCCATCGGCAACCATCAGGACGCGGTCGAACTCCACCGCGGCGCCCTCAGCCACTTCCAGTTTTTCGATCTTGAGGGTCTCGCCGGGGGTGACCCGGTACTGTTTACCGCCGGTGACGATCACTGCGTACATCGTGAAGTTCTCCACAAACCTGTCTCTTTGGCCGGGCCCCTCTATAGAATCGGCGCCACAGCATTGAAAGGGCGCCAATTCTATAGGCCACCTGCCCACAGGTCAAACCTGATTTGCTTGGTCTGCGACGGAACCTGAGGTTACACTAGGCAGCCCGTCACCCCGGTGCCCACCCGGTGATCGGGAACCGCCCGGGGTTGCCCGGTCGGACACGGTCAGGATCACCCCAACCGATGCGCGAACCACTTCGAAAAAACAGCCAGTTCATGAGCTTGGATCAGGTGCGCGACCTGACCGCCGACGCCATGCAAGCGGTGGACACGCTGATTCAGGAACGTCTGCGCTCCGAAGTATTGCTAATCAATCAGCTCGGTCTGTATATCGTCAACAGCGGCGGCAAACGTCTGCGCCCATTGCTGGTGCTGCTCGCGGCGCACGCCTGCGGTTATACCGGACGCCATCATATCAACTTGGCCGCGATCGTCGAATTCATTCACACCGCCACGCTGCTCCATGACGATGTCGTGGATGCCTCCGAGCTGCGCCGCGGCCATGAAACCGCCAACGCCCTGTGGGGCAACGAGGCCAGCGTGCTGGTCGGCGATTTCCTCTATTCGCGTGCCTTCGAAATGATGGTCGAGGTCGGCAGCATGCGCATCATGGAAATCATGGCGCAGACCACCAACACCATCGCCGAAGGCGAGGTGATGCAGTTGCTCAATTGCCACGACCCGGACACCAGCGAAGCGCGCTACATGGAGGTCATTCGCTGCAAGACCGCCAAACTGTTCGAGGCCGCCGCGCGTATCGGCGCGGTGCTGGGCGGACAATCACCGGCCGTGGAAGAGGCGATTGCCGCCTATGGTATGCACTTGGGCACGGCGTTCCAATTGATCGACGATGTACTCGATTACAGCGCCGATGCCGCGGAAACCGGCAAGAACATCGGCGACGATCTCGCCGAGGGCAAGCCCACGCTGCCGCTCATTTATGTGCTGCGCAAAGGCACGCCGGAACAAGTCGCCGTGGTACGCAAGGCCATCGAACACGGCGGCCGCGACGACATCGAAGCCGTCCAACAGGCCATTGAATCGGTAGGGGGCATCGCGTACACTGCGCAATCCGCGCGTTCGGCAGCCGATCAAGCCATGCAGTCCCTGCAAAGTTTGCCGGCATCGCCTTATAAGGATGCCCTGTACGCACTCGCGGAATTCTCAGTCAGTAGAACCTACTGATCTCGGGGTGTAGCTCAGCCTGGTAGAGCACTGCGTTCGGGACGCAGGGGCCGGAGGTTCGAATCCTCTCACCCCGACCATTTTCCTCGCCGGACACCCGGCATCTTGCCTGATCTCGAACTTCCCACCGCCACCCTGTGGACCGGCGGGAAGTCAGGCAATTCCTCCGACAAACTTCCTCACTCACCTACAATGCTGGGTACTCCTTAACACTTTAATACATCAGTATATTGCCTATTAACACACCCATAGCGATGTCGCCCTTATTTACACGACCGCCATTACAAGGCACAGCGCAGGCATGTAACCAATTGTAATATAAAAACTAAAATTGACTGGCCCAGTATTTGCCTTGTATTTAGAGTGAGTTGGGATGCCTCCACCCTGGATTCAGGGTCGATCTGTCGCATCCAGGCCGCGCCTCAGACTTTCCTCCGCGCGGCCTGTCGAATGCCCGATGTCTGCGCCCAAACACTGCGGCCGATGACGCAACAACGCTTGCGCTTCTGCTCATCGTAAGACCGCGACAGCATTCGATTATGATCCATGAACCGGAGGAAAGACCCATGTATTCCCATCAGCCCCGAAACACGCTGCGTACTTTCAGTCTCTGCGCCCTGCTCGCCATTCCCGGCCTGTTGCCCGGTCTGGCTGCTGCCTGCGGCACCGAGCCGTGCGAGCCACCGCCCCCGACGACGACCACAACTTGTCTTACGCTGCTCAAAGAAGTCAGCTCGGACGGGTTGAAGCCCTGGTATGACGCCAACACCGAAGCCGAGGCCGTGACCATCGACAGCACGTCCAAGTACCGTCTGCGTCCCACCAACTGCGGCGACGAGAAACTGATAAATGTACACATCAGCGATCCGCTGCTCGCGGTCGACGCCTATATCGGCGGTTTACGGCCGGCGAACGACACTGTTATGGAATTCTCTGCCGCCGAGGTGTGCGTTGGCCGTTACGGGCTGGTGAAGAACACCGCCACGATTTCCGGCACCGGCGAAATTTCCGCTACCTACATCGAAGCCAGCGATGTCGCCTGGGTCAACTGCGGCGAAGAACCGCAAGCGGGCCAGGGCTGCACTCCGGGTTACTGGAAACAGGATCAGCATTTCGACTCCTGGCCGTCCGCCTATGCGCCGAGCACGACCTTCTCCTCGGTGTTTGGTCGCGACATCTCCATCCGTTTCGACAAACAGACCATCACCAATCCCACGCTGCTGCAAGCGTTGTCCGCTCAGGGCGGCAATATCAACGCCGCTGCACGCCACACCGTTGCGGCGCTGCTGAATTCCGCCTCCACGGATGTCGATTACGACCTCAGCACCAGCGACGTGATCAGTCTGTTCCAGAGCAACTATCCGGATGGCGAGCTGGACGACATGAAGGATCGGTTGGCCAAGTACAACGAGCAGGGCTGCCCGTTAAACTAAATCCGGCATAGGTGGCTGCGGCCACGGTCGGCAACAACTACGGGCCCAGGCATTCCCTGGGCTCGTTTTTTTGCGGGCGGATATTTTGTCAGCGCGACTGCGCTCAGGCACAATCGCGCTGCACCCACCCCGCTTCGGCACAGGACACCCCGTCTCGGCATGCCCGCTACACGCTTCGCCGGTAAATCCATTCCCATCGGCCTCGGGCTGCTGCTCGTCGCGGCGTTTCTCTGGATTCAGCACACCGCATACACCGGCGTCGCCGTTATTCGCGAACGCCTGGAATACCTCGCCTACGATCTGCGACTCACGGCCAGCGTGCCGCAGACAACCGGCGCATCCCCGCACATCGTCATCTGCGATATCGACGAAGCCAGCCTGCAAGCCGAAGGCCGTTGGCCCTGGTCGCGCGCGCGTCTCGCCGAACTCGTGAACCGATTGCGGGACGCGGGCGCCGCTGTGGTCGCCTTCGATATGGTGTTCTCAGAAGCCGAGACAAACCCCGTTCGCACCGTCTTGGATAAGCTGGGTACGGCCGATCCAATCGTTACCCGGCAACTAAACGCCCGGCTGTCGAGCTTCGATGCCGACACGCAGTTCGCTGCCAGCCTTGCCGAGACCGACAGCGTATTGGGCTTCGTACTGCACAATCAGCACACGCCACCCAGCGGCGCGCTTCCCGCGCCCATACTGACCGTCCCCGCCGACTTGCACACGACGATTCCGGCGCTGGCCACCTCCACGGGAAATCTGTCCGCATTGCAGAACGCCAGTCGCGCGAGCGGCTTTCTGACCACGTTGCCGGACACCGATGGCGTGATCCGCCGCTCGCCGCTGGTGTTGCGCGTCGGCGCTGCCGTCTACCCTTCGCTGGCGTTGGCCGCGGCCAGCACGTACTTGCTGGTCGATACGCCCGACATTCGCCTCACGCGGATCGGCACGGCGGAAACCGTCGATCAGATCGTCCTCGGCGATAAGCATCTCGCCGTCGACGGCCGTGGCCAAGTGCTGATTCCCTATCGAGGACCGGCCGGAACTTTTCCGCACGTTTCGGCAACCGCCGTGCTTCGAGGACAGATCGGCAACGATGTACTGAGCAACCGCGTCGTGCTGGTCGGTGCCTCGGCGCTGGCGCTTGCCGATTTGCGCGCCACGCCGGTCGCCGGTGTATTTCCGGGCGTCGAGATTCAGGCCAGCATCCTCGCCGGTATTTTGGAAGGCCGCTTCCCGGCGGAACCGGCGTGGGCAAAGGGTGCCGACTTCATGCTGATATTGCTGCTCGGCGTAGCGCTGGCCTGTGCATTGCCCTATCTCGCGGCCTGGTCGCAGTTGCTCACCGCCACCGCGGCCTTCGCTGGCGTGACGGCCGGCAATGTCTGGCTGTGGACGTCGGCCGATCTGGCGCTCGCGCTGAGCCTGCCGTTGCTGCTGATCCTGCTGCTATCCGTTTTCAACATAAGCTACGGCTTTTTGTTCGAGTCGCGCAGCCGCCGTCAGCTCAAGAATATGTTCGGCCAATATGTGCCGCCGGCCTTGGTCGAGGAGATGAGCCAGCATCCGGATCGTTTCGATTTCAACGGCGAAAGCCGCGAGTTGTCGGTGCTGTTCGCCGACATCCGCAATTTCACCGCCATCTCCGAGGCGCTATCCGCCGGCGCGCTCAAAACCCTGCTGAACCGTTTCTTCACGCCGATGACACGCGTCATCTTCGATCGCCGCGGCACTATCGACAAATACGTCGGCGACATGATTATGGCCTTCTGGGGCGCGCCGGTGCAGGACAACGAACATGCTGAACACGCCATCGCCGCGGCACTGGACATGCTGCGCGCTGTCCGCGAACTGCAAAAAGAATTCGCGCGCGAGGGCCTGCCGGAAATCAACATCGGCATCGGCGTCAACAGCGGCGTGATGAATGTGGGCGACATGGGTTCGCAGTATCGCCGCGCGTATACCGTCATCGGCGACGCGGTGAATCTCGCCTCGCGTTTGGAAGGGTTGACCAAATACTACGGCGTGCATTTGGTGGTGGGACCGCGCACCCGCGAACTGGCGCCGGGTTTCGTTTACCGGCAACTGGATCGCGTTCGTGTGAAAGGCAAACATGAGGCCGTGGAGGTTTACGCACCGCTATGCCGCGTCGCCGAACTCAGCGACACGCTGCGCGAGGAACTGGCATTGCACGAACACGCCCTGGAACGGTTCCGGGCGCGCGACTGGGATGCTGCGCGAACGTTATTCGAGTCGCTGCACAGCGCGCATCCAGAGACTTCGCTCTATGCGCTGTATCTGGAACGCATCGCGCATCTACGCGATCTGATGCTCGCCGAAGACTGGGACGGCGTTTACGAACGGCGCGAAAAATAACCGCTGCCCCTCAGCGCGTTTTTTGACAGCCGGTTAATGCACCAGCAGAATACCTTCGACGTGGGTACTCGGACTGCCGATCGCCTGCAACGCGAAACCGCCGCCGATGGCTTGGCCGTTATTTCCCGTGAACGCCAGACCCATATCGCCTTCGACCGCGCGGGGATTACCGACCGTCGATACCCCAACCGAACTGACCGCGCTATCGACCTGCACATCCACAATATTCCCGACCACCTTGCCGCCGAAACCGACGTTCCATATTTCCGGTCCGTTGTAGATATTCAGATTGCCGTTGGTAACGGCGCCGGTGTCGAAATTCACCTGGGCATTGAACATGACATTGGCCGGGGTCAGCGAACCGCCGCCGCTGCCGCCGCCGTGCGCGACGATCACAGTGTTGTACGCCACGCTGCCGGTGCGCGCGGCGATGATGCCCGGATCGGTCGGCAGCATCGTCGCCCAGTGAAATGGGGCATGAGCCAGATCCTTGATCGCGGGATCGGTCGGATCGGTTTGGATTTCCACGGGATTGACGTTGCCGTCCCAGCTTCCCCAATAGACAGTGTGCGTGGTATCGACGCGGTAGCTGTGGAAAGCAGTGACAGACGCACCGCCTCGACGCATAACGTCCAGAATCGGCGCGGTGGCATATTGCGGCTCGTGCGGACCGTAACCGTTGTCGACGAACACCGGCGAATCGGTGTTGTGATAGAGCACGCGACCGCCGTCGAAATCGAAGTCCGGTGTTTTGTTGGCTTCGATGGCGATACCCAGGTAAGGCGTGGTCTTGAGCACATCCCATTCGGTCGCGGTGAAACGCAGATCGGACACCACCGGCAGATCGGCCGGCTGATCGACCACGACCTGCTGCGGCGGTGCGCAGGTGCTGCACGTCGTGTCGGCAACTGGGCTGCCGATCGGACTGGCGAAGCTATCGCCCGACGTAGGCTCCGCAACAGGCTGCGTGCCGACCGGCGCATCGGTCGTTGCGAAATCGCCTTCGCCCTCCGCCAGTGTGTGTTCGGTTGTCGATGTCTCGGCGCCCGCGTCTGATTCTGCCGTCTGCGTATCGCTATCGGTCCGCATGTTTTCCGGCGCCGCATCCTCGTCCTGCGTCGCCGTTCGCGATGCCGGTTGCGACGCGGGTTGTGCGTGGCCGACCGGCGCTTCGTTCTGCAAGATCGGCGGCGGTTCCAACAAGCCGCGCGGCGATTGCGCGGCCTCGGCGCGCGCGAAGTTGTAATCGGCGCCCATGCCCAGGTCGATGATGCCCTGTTCGTTGCGCACGCGAATGCCGCCCTGCCAAGCCGCCAGTACCAAGCTCTTCGGCGATTCCAGCACGGCCTCGTAATGCGTGCCGCGCACGCCGATAGTGGCCACCGGCGTGCTCAATTGATAGGCCGTGGGATCTTGTTTGCCGATCACGCCGGTGATGGTGCGCAAGCCGCCTTTGATGAGCGTGGACATGCTGCGGTCGCCGGCGCCTCCGTGATTCTGGAAACGGTAATCGTCGACCTTGAGTTCACTGTCGGCGCGCAAAGACATCAACGCCCCGTCGCTGAAACGCAATTGCACCGCCGAGGCCGCCGCCGTGCGAACGATCTCGCCCGCATAGAACGGCGAGCGGCGCCGCAGCGTGCGCTGTTCGCCCGTGGCTGTCAGTGCCTGCACCGTGCCGCTGGCGACGATCACCTGACCGGCCGCGTCCGGCGCGGCGGCCAGTACCGGTTGCAGGCCTATCAGTCCGGCCAGTACCCAGACCACGCGTATGGCGAGTGATTTGATTCTGCTTGACGACACGCTGCACCTCACACTAATCGAACTGATACCGCACACCCACCGCGTACTGGCGACGCGTGTAGTCGTACAACGCGATGTTCGCGCCGTTATCCACCAGACTGGCCTCCGCTGTCACGTTCCAATTCCGCTGCGGTTGCCAGCCCCAACCCAGGCGCAGTTCGGCGAAGTTCTCGCTGCGCGTGCGCACGAACACTGAATTGGATGCAGCGTAACCGGAATGCTGCCAGTTCAGACTGGCATATGGCGTGTGCATCGGGATGCCGGTCCATTGCGTACCGAGACGTGCGCCGTAATAAGTGCGGCCATTGGCGTCGCCGCCACTCGCACGCGCCGATTCGTCGCCGAGATAGGCGTTCGTGGTCAGCAACAGCGGCAAGCCGGCATACCGGTGATTCCAACCGCCGCCGCCCAACAGCAAGTTCACGTCACGCGTGGCATCGTCGGGGTAGCGGATCGCACCCAACTGACCGAAGGCCAGCAGTTGATTGCGTGCATCGAGATCGCGCGACCACTCCACACCGAGCGTGGCCATGCGCCGGAATTCGGCATTGGCGAGATACAGCACCTGATACTGCACCGGCAAGCGCAGCCGATCCGTTTCATGCGACCAGGCCATGCCGGCGCTCACGCCAATGCTGCGTGTGTCGTACAGTTGCGTCTCGACATTCTCGCGGTCGCGATAGGCCACATCGGCGAATAGAGCGCGGCGTTTATCCAAGGGCCGTACCAACGTGACGCCGGCGTTCTTGTCCAGGAAACGATCACTGCGCGCGCGACTGTCCGCATCGAGACTGACGACACCGAACGCGGGGATGTCGACGCTGCTGTCGGCCGTGGCACTGCTCACGTTGCTGTCCCAACCCGGACGCAACTCCACATAACCGGTCACCTGGGTGCGGGCGGCATCTTCGCGTTGCTGGATTTCGGCGAGGAACGACTCGACGCGTCGCCGCACGTTCGGCGGCGGGCCGATGGCATCCACGGCCTGAAATTCGCGGCGCGCGGCGGCGTAATCGCCCAATTGATAATACGCGCGCGCCAATTCCAGACGGGCACGATGATGGGACGGTTGCACGAGCAACACCCGTTCCAAGGCCATAACGGCGTGTTGCGGCTGTCCTGCTTCAAGGGCCGCCAGTCCGGCGGCGAAATCGAACGCCGGTTCGCCGGCGCTATCCGACAGATGCTGCTGCGCCAACGTCCACGCGGCCTGCGGCTGACCGAGGCGTAACTGCCGCTGGATTTCTTCATCGATGGCGCCGGCATACGCTGTCTGTGCAAGCCATGCGCTCAGCAGGACGATCCCGATACTGCGTTTAAACATCCCGATTGGCCTCTGCATGTGGAGCAGACAACCACGGCACGCCGTCAAACGAACGGCAGTGCCGGGTCAGTGACCGGGAGATTGCAAGAGCCGTGCCCTAGCGGGAAAGCGAGGACTTCAGGCGGCCGCGGCCGTCGACGCCCCAAGACAGCCGCCGGAGAGGATGAGGACATCGAAACCGGCTTCGCTGAGTAGATAGGCCGCCGCGGCGCTGCGCCGGCCGGTGTCGCAATACAGCACATAGGTCGACGCGGCATTGAGTTCGCGCAACCGCAGGCGCAACAGATACAGCGGGATATTGAGGCTGTCGGGGATCGCGGCATTGTGGTGTTCGCTCTCCAACCGCACATCCAGCCAGCGCGCACCGCTATGAACGCGCTGGGTCGCGGTGGCGAAATCCACCTCGCGCAGCAACGGCGCCTTGAGCAAGGCATCGAAATCGGCTTTCGACAAGCGCATCAGCAAGCCATCGGTCCGCATGGTCACCGTGGCATTGCGTTCGCAATCGGACAACAGCGCCTCTTCACCGAAGCAGGCCCCCTGATTCAACTGCGCCAGACGAATCACGGCGCCATTGGGCGCGCAGCGGCTGACCTCGGCCTGCCCTTGGCGCAGCACAAAATAATAATCGCCCGGCTCGCCCTGGCGGATCACGACCTCGCCGGCCGCGACCGGCAGCGCTTCCATGCGTCGGAAGATTTCCTGGATATTCGCCGGCGGCACTTGATGGAATACTTTGGAACCGAGCATCCGGGTCATCCAATCGGCGTCCGCGGCGGCATCCTCATCGTCCAGCTCGGTGACGACGTAGCCGGCGGACTGATCCCAGGTAAGCAAAATATCCAACAAATCGGTATCGATGCGCACGAGGGTGATATCGGTACGCGCCACCGCATTGACCGTGCGCGGCTGTTGCGGTGCCAGCGGGTGCCGTGCGGCGGGCATACCCGCCTGTAGCCGCGCGACCGCATTGCCGGCATCGCGCAGCTCCAGCTCGCCTTCGAGGAGATAAACGGTCAGATTGTCCCGGTCACCCTGCCGGAACACGGAACGACCGGCGGCCAGATGTTCGATGCGAACCTTTTGGATCAGATCCTTGAAGTTATCCGTCGAGAGGCTGTTGAGTGGCACCAGTTGCGCCAGACGGCGAGGGTCCACGGGGCTGTGAGCGAGTTGCAAGGCCTATCCTCCGATTGGTACATCCCTCTATCGGCTTAGCGACGGCAATTTTGAGCCCCCAACAAGAACGGGGATGCGTAAGCATCCCCGTTCTTTATTAGCACCTTGTGCAATCCGCTCAGCGATCGTATTCCGGCGTCGCCTTGATGCGATGGATACTGAGATCGGCGCCCTGATATTCCTCTTCCTGACTCAGGCGCAGTCCCATCACGGCCTTGAGCGTGCCGTAGACCGCAAAACCACCGGCCAGCGCAATCGCCACACCCAACAAGGTGCCGACCAGTTGCGCACCGAAACTGACACCGCCCAGACCGCCCCACAACTGGCTGCCGAAGATGCCCGCGGCGATCCCGCCCCACGCGCCGCATAGACCGTGCAGCGGCCATACGCCGAGCACGTCGTCGATCTTCCAGCGGTTCTGCGTGAGCGTGAACAACCAAACGAACATCGCACCGGCCACGCCGCCGGTCAGTAAGGCGCCGAGCGGATGCATCACATCCGAACCCGCGCACACGGCGACCAATCCGGACAGCGGGCCGTTCTGCACGAAACCCGGATCGTTACGGCCGGCAACCAATTCGGTGAGCGTCCCACCGACCATGGCCATGAGCGAATTTACCGCCACCAGACCACTGATCGCATCGACGGTCTGTGCCGACATCACATTGAAGCCGAACCAACCCACGGTGAGAATCCACGCACCCAAGGCCAGGAACGGAATATTGGACGGCGGGTGCGCATACACAGCACCATCCTTTCCATATCGCCCGTGGCGCGAGCCAAGCAACAACACTGCGGCGAGCGCCACCCAACCGCCCATGGCATGCACCACCACCGAACCCGCGAAGTCATGGAAACGCGCACCGAACTGCGCTTCGATCCAATCTTGCACGCCCCATTGGCCGTTCCAACTGATGCCTTCGAAAAACGGATAGACCAGCGCGACCAACACGAAGGTGGCGATCAGTTGCGGATGAAACCGCGCCCGCTCCGCGATACCGCCGGAGATGATCGCCGGGATCGCCGCGGCGAAGGTCAGCAGGAAGAAGAATTTGACCAAGTCATAGCCGTTCTTGTCCGTAAGCGTCTCGGCGCCACGCAGGAAATCCACGCCATAGGCAATGCCATAGCCGATGAAGAAATAGGCGATGGTCGAGACCGCGAAATCGCAGATGATCTTGACCAGGGCATTGACCTGATTCTTCTCCCGCACGGTACCGAGTTCCAAAAAAGCGAAGCCGGCGTGCATGGCGAGCACCATAATGGCGCCCAGAAGAATGAAGAGAACGTCGGTTCCCGCTTGTAATGTCTCCATAACAACCCCTCATAGGCGATAACGTGTGCTAATCCGGCGCATACTAAGCAGGAACCATGCCTCCGGGTTTATCCATTGATTATCATTGAGTTGGCTATATGGCGCGCGGTTCGGCAGAGGATAATTGCACCACTATCGTGCAATCATGGGCCATATCGCACCAATTAAACGCAATGAGCCGGACTGGAGCGCCCCGCAGTCACGCGCACCTGCACCGGCGCGCACTCACATATGCACCGTTCAAGCGCAGTCGAGGACGTCTCCATCTACACCCTATAACCCCGCCTGTTTGGCCGCCGTCCACAGACGATCCAGTATTTGAGCATCCGACTGAGCACCCGCAACCTTTGTCATGCCCTCCAGGGCTGTCTCGACATGACCGACGCGCGCCTCGAAGCGTGCATTGGCTGCACGCAATGCACCTTCCGGATCGACCTCCAAATGCCGTGCGAGATTGACGCAAGTAAACAGCAGGTCACCGATCTCCGCACTCAACGCCGCTTGATCGCCAGCCGCGCGCGCCACCTCGACCTCGGCAACCTCTTCGTGCAGCTTGTCGATCACGCCACGGTGATCCGGCCAATCCAAACCGATACGGGCGGCACGACGTTGCAACTTGGCGGCGCGCGTCAATGCCGGCAAGGCCAAGGGCACGCCGTCGAGCACACCGTGCCGCCCTTGCTGCACACGTTCCGCGCGTTTGTGCGCCTCCCAGGCCAGGGTTTGCGCCTCGGCATCGGCGATCTCGACATCGCCGAACACATGTGGATGCCGCCGTTCGAGCTTGTTGCCGATGGCCGCAGCTACTTCTGCGAAGTCGAACCAGCCGCGCTCCTCGGCCATGCGCGCATGGAATACTACTTGGAATAACAGATCGCCAAGTTCGTCACACAGTTCGTCGGGACGTTCGCGCTCGATGGCGTCGACGACCTCGTAGGCCTCTTCCAGCGTGAAAGGCGCGATGCTGCGGAAATCCTGGGCGCAATCCCAGGGACAACCACCGTCCGGATCGCGCAAACGGCGCATGATGTCCAACAGACGTTGTAGCGCTACGGCACTGTCTTCGGTTTTCGGCATACGTCTGCCCTCTTCCTGGATCGTCACCGTGGCGGCATCGCGCCAACCTCTGCGTGGCGATACCACGCAACGAATACTGTGCAAATCAATGTTGCACAGATCAACATGCATGGCCAACCAGGTCAACCGTGATATGCCAAAAACAAACGGGCCACGTCTTGCGACACGGCCCGTCTGGCATACCTGCAACTCAGGCTGGAATCAGGCGACGGCCTTCTTGCCCGCTTCCCGATGATAAGCCACAAGCTTCTCGACTTCGTTCTTGGAGCCGAGGATAACCGGCACGCGCTGATGCAGATCGTTGGGCTGCATCTCCATAATGCGCTCGACGCCGGTGCTGCTAGCGCCGCCGGCCTGTTCGACGATGAAGCTCATCGGATTGGCCTCGTACATCAGGCGCAGCTTGCCGGTCTGGCCCTTGGCCTTGAGCTTGTTGTCCAGCGGGTACATGAAAATACCGCCGCGGGTCAGGATGCGATGCACTTCGGCGACCATCGAGGCGACCCAACGCATATTGAAATCCTTCTTGCGCAAACCTTCCTTGCCCTCGATACATTCGTCGACATAACGTTTGATGGGCGCGTCCCAGAAACGCTGGTTGGACATGTTGATGGCGAATTCTTGCGTATCCGCCGGGATCTTCATGTCGGAATGAGTGAGGATGAATTCGCCGATGGAGCGGTCCAAGGTAAAGCCGTTGACGCCATGACCGGAAGTCATCACCAGCATGGTGGTCGGTCCGTAGATGGCGTAACCGGCACAGACTTGTTGGGTGCCGGGTTGCAGGAAGTCCTCGACTTGTGGCTCCTTCACGCCTTCGGGGCAGCGCAGGATGGAGAAGATGGTGCCGACCGACACGTTCACGTCGATGTTTGATGAACCGTCCAGCGGATCGAACAGAATGAGATATTTACCCTTCGGATACATGGCCGGAATCGGCAGCGGATCGTCCATCTCTTCGGAGGCCATCCCAGCGAGGTGGCCGGTCCACTCCAGCGAGTTGATCATCACGTCGTTGGAAATAATGTCGAGCTTCTTCTGCGTTTCGCCCTGCACGTTTTCGGTATCCGCGGAACCGAGAATGCCGATCAGACCACCGCGATTCACCGCGCAGGCGATCTTCTTGCAGGCGGTCAGAATGTCGTTGAGCAGCGAAGTGAAGTCGCCGGTGGCACCGGGGATACGGCGCTGCTCCTCGATAATGAATTGAGTTA
>JACREG010000079.1 GCA_016218375.1 Gammaproteobacteria bacterium | reverse complement strand
GGTCTGGAAGGCGATCTCGTCGATCACACCGATGATGTCGGCGATCTTGCGGCTCGATGCGTTGATCGCACCCATCGCCGATACCGCCTGCATCACCACCTCGCCGCCCTTTTCGGCCTGCGAGCGCGCGCCCACCGCCAGGTGATTCGCCTGACGCGCATTGTCGGCGTTCTGTTTCACTGTCGAGGTCATCTGCTCCATCGACGACGCCGTCTCTTCCAAGGCCGAAGCCTGTTCCTGGGTGCGCTGGCTCAGATCGTCGTTACCGGCGGCAATCTCCCGTGCGGAGGTGCTCACCGAATCGGAGGCGCCGCGTACCTCGCCGACGATCTGCGACAATTTCTCGGCCATGCCGCGCAGAGCATTGAGCAGTTCGCCCAGCTCGTCGTTACGTTCGACGCGAATGCTGTGGTCAAGCTCGCCGCCGGCGATGCGTCCGGCCACGCTCACCGCTTGTTGCAGCGGGTCCATGATGGCGCGCACCAGCAGCCAGGCCATCCACAGCACGACGGCCACGCCGATCAGGATGGAAACGATGGAGGATAAACGCAGGGTGCCGTAGAGATCGGTGGCGCTTTCGTATTCGTGCTTGGCGACATCCAGTTGCAGCTTCACCAAGGCCTGCACACCCTCGCCCACCGGCGCGTAGAGGGGACGAACCACGTTGACGACGTGCGCCTTGGCCTCCTCGATTTTTCCTGTCCTCAACATGGCAACTGCCGGCTTCAAACCTTCGACCACGAAATGCTTGCGGTCCGCGGCGAATTTTTCGGCGATCTGCTTTTCCTCGGGCGTGAGATAGGTCGCCATGTAGGCATCCCAGATCTTGCCGATCTCGGCGATGTTCTGCTCGACCTCGTCGGTATTCTTACGGATCGCCTCGGCGGTCGGCGTCACCAGCGAGACGGCGATGGCCAAACGATTGCGCAGAATCAACTGTTCGATCGTAGCCACTTGATCGAGCGGGATGGTGCGATCCTCATAGACCGTGCGCAGCCCTTCCTTGACCGTACCCAGGCCGACGATACCCATGATGCCGATGGCCACCAGCAGGACGATGGCGATGGCCAGCGTGATGATTAAACGTACCTTGATAGTCAGAGCCTTCATTTCCTTATCCTCATGTAGCCAAAGACGGGGTTATTCGCCGACCGATGCGATGGCATTGATCTCGTCGGGGCGCAGCAGACAATCGATATCGAGCAGCATCACCATGTGTTCGCCCACGGTCGCCAGACCGTTGATGAAATCCGCGTCGACCACAGTGCCGAAATCGGGCTTGGGCCGGATGTCCGTCGGCGCGATGTTCAACACGTCCGAGACCGCATCGACGACGATGCCGAAGGTGCGTTCGCGGCCTTCGTTCAGCAGCGACAGCACAATGACCACGGTGGTCGGTGTGTAGTCGATCGCATCGAGATTGAAGCGCATGCGCAGATCCACGATCGGCACGATGGTGCCGCGCAGATTCAGCACGCCCTTGAGGTAGGCCGGCGCATTGGGGATGTGCGTGACGGGCGTCCAGCCCTTGATCTCCTGCACGCGCAGGATATCCACGCCGTATTCCTCGTTGGCCAGCGAGAACGTCAGAAACTGGTTGGAGGCCACATCGCCGCCTCGTTGCAGTTCCGACGACACGCGTTCGGTCGTTGTCATGGCTTGCGTCATAATCGCTCCTTGAGTCGTTAAGCCGTTTTGCGGACCGCCTGGGGCGGGGTGTTGGTCAGACGGATCAGACCGGGGATATCCATAATCAGCGCAACCGAGCCGTCGCCGAGAATGGTCGCGCCGGACACGCCATCGATGCGGCGATAATTGGATTCGAGACTCTTGATGACGACTTGCTGCTGAGCGAGCAGTTCGTCGACGAATACGCCGGCCTTCTGCCCGTCGCCCTCGACGACCACCAGCAGACCTTGGGTCAGATCTTCGGTGTCGGCCTGGATATTGAACAGGCGGTAGAGGCGGATCACGGGCAGATAATCGTCGCGCAGGCGATACACCTCGGCCATGCCGGCGACGCTGTTGATAAGTTCCTTGCGCGCTTGCAGCGATTCGATGATCGACACCAACGGAATGATGTAGATCTGCTCGCCGACGCGCACCAACTGGCCGTCGAGAATGGCCAGCGTCAACGGCAAGCGGATGATGAAGCTCGAACCCTGGCCTGCCTGCGAACGCACCTCGACGCTGCCGCCCAGCGCTTGGATGTTGCGGCGCACCACGTCCATGCCGACGCCGCGTCCCGACACATCGCTGACCACATCGGCAGTGGAAAACCCGGGCAGGAAAATCAGATCGCCGATCTTGTCGTCGGACAGACCGGTTGCCTCGGCCGCACTGACGACGCCGCGTTCGACCGCCTTGCGCAGAATCTTCTGCTTGTCGAGGCCGGCGCCGTCGTCGCCGATCTCGATGACGATATTGCCGCCCTGATGATAGGCATTCAGGTGCAGCGTACCGACCGGCGGCTTGCCGGCCGCGATCCGCACGTCGGGCGTTTCGATGCCGTGGTCGAGCGCATTGCGCACCAGATGCACCAGCGGGTCGCTGATCTTTTCCATCACGGTCTTGTCGAGTTCGGTGTTCTCGCCCGACATGCGCAGTTCGATCTGCTTGTTCAGCTTGCCGCCCAGATCGTGCACCAGACGCGGAAAGCGGTTGAAGGCGAAACTGATCGGCAGCATGCGGATACGCATCACCGATTCCTGCAATTCGCGGGTGTTGCGTTCCAGCGCGGCGAGACCGTCGCGCAGTTTTTCGATCTGCGCCTGGGTGCCGTCCTGCACCAGACTGTCGCCGATCTGGCCGAGCATCGACTGGGTGATGACCAGTTCGCCAACCATGTTGATCAAGGCGTCGATTTTGTTGATGCCGACACGAATGGAGCTCGCATCGCCGGCGGGCGCGGCGCTGCGCCGGTCTTCGCCCTGACGGCGGTCTTCGCTGCGGCGCCGTTCCACCACCAGTTCGCCGGTGACCGCCGTATCCGCCTCCACGGCGACGTCCGCCACCGCGTTTTCCAGCGGCGCGATATGCAGATCCGCTTCGTCGACCACCCAGGCAAAGACCTCGTCGATGGCGGCGCGTGCGACGTTGCCGTGCAAGTCGATGTCCCAGCCGAGATGACAGGCTTCCGCGTCCAGACTGTCCCAACCGGGCACCGCGCTCAGATCGACCTGTACGCGCATATCGCCCGTATTACTCAGTCCGGCGAGTTCGCGCAGGATGCGCACGGGATCGTTGCCGGTGCGCAGGATGTCGGCATGCGGCCGGAAGCGAATGCGCCAACCCTGTGTACGCGCCGCCGCCGGCGCGGACTTTGTTTGTGTCGCCTGCGTCGGTTCGTGACCCAGCATCGCCTCCAGACGGGCGATCAGATCGGCGATGCGCGGCGCATCGATGGCGCTATGATCGCGCGTTGCGGTCAGCATCTCGCGTAGCGCGTCGACGGATTCAAGCAGCAGGTTGACCGACGCGCGGGTCGCTTCGCGCTGGCCGGAACGCATCTGGTCGAGCAGCGTTTCCAGAACATGCGTAAAGCGCGCCACCTCGGTAAAGCCGAAGGTGCCGCTGCCGCCCTTGATGGAATGGGCGCCGCGGAAAATCGTGTTGATGAGTTCGGCATCCTCGGAGCCTCCGCCAAGTTCGAGCAGCGCGGCTTCCATGCTGTCCAAACCCTCGAAGGATTCTTCGAAGAAGATCTGATGAAACTGTGTAATGTCGATGGACATCGCGGCCTATCCCAACACGCGCTTGACGGTTGCCAACAACTGGTCGGGGTTGAACGGCTTGACGATCCAACCGGTGGCGCCGGCCGCCTTGCCCTCCGCCTTCTTGTCCGCGCCCGCCTCGGTGGTGAGCATCAGGATCGGCGTGAATTTGTACGTGGGCAGGGTGCGCAGCTCCTTGATCAGCGCGATGCCGTCCATGACCGGCATGTTCACGTCCGAGATCACCAGATTGAAGTTCTTGCCCTTGGCCGCTTGCAGAGCCTTTTGGCCGTCCGCGGCCTCCACGACATCGTGACCGGCCGCCTTCAGGGTGAAGGCCACCATCTGTCGCATGGAGGCCGAATCGTCGACTGCGAGAATCGTTGCCATCGCTGCATTCCTCTATAGATCGATTATCGAATTTCGCATGACCCGTTCGCGTGCCTTACGGCGCGTGACCGGTCAGCCCCAGGCTGTCGCGCATGCCGCAGAGATCTGCCGCGGTGCATAAGGCCTCGGATACGCCGTCCCATGTGCATGACATCCCCTTGCTTGTCGCCGCTTGCACGCAGGCATACAGCAATTGCAGGGCGCTGGCATCGATGCGCTCCACCGCGCGGGCATCGAAGCGCAGCGGATCGCCGGCGTCGAGCGCATTGCCCAGGTGTTGCCGCAGGTGCTGCGCCGCGGCAATGTCCAACACGCCGGCCAACACCAGCGGCGTACCGGCCGCACTTGCCGGTTCGGTCTTTTTACGTCTAGCCATGATTGCCTCCTGAAGTGCAGTGTGTCGCGTAGCCGCTTTGCTGCGGGTGCACGTCTTCGCGCGGCAGCGGCACGCTGAACCAGAAACAACTGCCTGCGCCGGGCGTCGATTCCAGACCGATGCAGCCGCCCATGCGCTCGACCAATTGTTTGCAGATGGCCAGCCCCAGCCCGCTGCCACCCAGCACCCGGGTGCTGGAACCGTCGCCCTGCACGAAGGGCTCGAACACCCGCGTCTGATATTCCGGCGTAATGCCCGGCCCGCTGTCCTGAACACGGAAGCGCAAACTGGCATCCGCCGTTACGTCCAATTCCACCGTCACACCGCCGGCGACAGTGAATTTGACCGCGTTGTTGACCAAGTTACCCAACACCTGACTCAGCCGTAATGCATCGCCGCGCCACACTCCAAACGCCGCCGCATCGATGTGCTGTTCCAGACGCAGGCCTTTGATGGCAGCACTGCCGCTGTGCAAGTGCAGAACCTCGTCGATCACCGCCGCCGCATCGAACGCCGCCTCTTCGATCACCAGGCCGCGGGTTTCCAATCGCGAGAAATCCAGAATGTTGTTGACCAGTGCCAGCAGGGATTCGCCGGCGCCGTGGGCCAGTTCGGCGTATTCGTGTTCGCGCGGCGCCAACCCCGCTTCGCGCAACAGGCCCAACAGACCCAGCATGCCATGCAGCGGCGTGCGCACCTCGTGACTGACATTGGCCAGGAATTCGGTCTTCAGCCGCAACGTCTCCAACGCCGTGTCGCGTGCGCGCGTCAGCATCCGTTCGGTTTCTTTGCGCGTGCTGATATCGGTGCCGACACCGGCGTAGCCGATCAGGACACCGTGAGCGTCGATCAACGGTACACCGCTCATCAGCAGACACACGCTCCGGCCGGCGGCCCGCGTCACGCAGAGTTCGATGTCCTTGAACGGCTGACGCGCGGCCGCGGCCTGAGCGAAGGCCTGCTGCACGCCCGCCCGGTCGTCCTCCGCCAGCCAGGCGAAGATCGGTTGCCCGAGCAACGACTCCGGGTGCAGCCCCAGCAATCGTTCCACACCCGACGAACACCAGGTGTACCGGCCTTGCGCGTCCACTTCCCATATCCAATCGGACATCGACTCGGCGATGCCCTTGAAGCGCGCCTCCGACAGGCGCAGTGCGTTCTGCGTGGCATGCCGTTGCGCGTTATACAACGCCAGTGCCGTCATATCCGCCAACGACGCCGCGAAGTGTATTTCGTCGTCCAACCACTCGCGCGTCTCCCCGCCGTGTTCGATACACAACAGACCGACGCAACGGCCCTCCCAATAGATCGGCACATCCAGCGTGGCAACGATCCCGATCGGCTCGAAATACGCCGCGCCGAATTCGGCGAGCCGCGGATCGCTGCGGACGTCGCTCGCCGCCAGCACCCGTTGTTGGCCCAGTTCGGCGAAATAGTTCGGATAGCGCGCGACCTCCAACACCTCGTCGCGCATGAAGGTATTCTCGGCCCGCCGGTATTCGACATCGGCCCGCAGCAGCGTGCGGGTGGCATCGTAGCGCCACACGCCGACGCGCGCGCAACCGAGCATGTGCGCGGCAACCCGGGCGATGCGCCGCAACGCGGCATCCAGATTGCCCTCGACCAGCGCCGGATAACACGCCAGTTCCAACAGCACGAATTGTTGTTCGTGCATGCGTTGGGCGCGCGCCTGCTGCTGTGCCTCGTAGTTTTTGATGCGAGTGATATCGGTGCGGATGGAAACGTACTGGCGGGGTTTGCCCTGTTCGTCCAGCGACGGCACGATGATCGTGTCCACCCAATACGGCTCGCCGCACTTGCTGCGGTTGCAGATCTCGCCCTGCCAGATCCCGCCGCGGCCGATGACCGACCACATGTCGCGGAAAAATTCCTTGGGATGGTGGCCGGAGTTGACGATGCGGTGATCCTGGCCGAGCAATTCCTCGCGGCTGTAACCGGAGATCTCGCAGAACTTGTCGTTGACGTAGGTGATGCAACCGCGCCGGTCGGCGATGGCGACGATCGAATACAAATCGAGCGCGTGTTTCTGCTGCTTGAGTTCGGCCAGGGTGCGCTGCAATGCAGTCTCGACCTGGCGTCGCTCGTCGACTTCGAGATACAAGGCGCGATTGGCGTATTCCAGCTCCTCGGTGCGCGCGCGCACTTGGTCTTCGAGCGCATCGCGGGCATCGCACAAGGCCTGCCGGCCCGCGTCGAGCTGCGCACGCATGCGGCCGAAATCGTTCACCAAGTCGCCGATCTCGTCGCCGCCCGGCTGCGGCAGGGGAACATCGCTGTTGCCCATAGCCAACTGGCTGCTGGCACGCGCGAGTCGGAGCGCGGGTCGCCGCACGCGGTATTCGACCAGCGCATAGACCGTCAGCAGCATTGCGCCGAGCAATCCCGCGATCACCCATTGCAGACGATGCACTCGCGCCAGGGCGACGCCGCGTTCCCGGCTGGCATCCCACCACAAATTCAAGGCGGACTGGTTGGGCGTCGCCTGCGGCGGAACCACCAATGTTTCCAGTTCGGGGGAACGCGGCACGCGGTCGGCGAGCGTCTCGCGCAACTCGATACCGCTGGCCGGATCTCTCAGGACGACGCCGCGCACGTCCGGATAAATGCCGATCAACGCCAGCATATGCGCCCGCACCTCGGCGAGATCGCCTTGCTGCGCGTGTTCCAGCAATTCTTGATGGAGGAATTCCATGTGCGTCAGCAGCAGACCGCGCCGGGCCTGCATATCGTCGGCGACATACGCCGGCACCCAGCGGAACACCAGATAACCTCCGGCAAGGCTGGCCAGGAGCAGCAGCGGCAACAGTATTTTCAGACGCAGGCCCATGACGCGATTCCTATGCAACACCGGCTTCGGACCATGCATACACGGCCCGCACCCGATTGCCCCTGTCCTGAACTTCGACGCACCGACACAGTGAACGCACCAACGCCAAGCCCCGCCGCGACAGACTTTGGGGAGACATGGGCAATGGATAAGCGGCATGTTCGAAGCCCGCACCACTGTCCTCGACCTCGATACACACCTCGCCGGCGACGGCGTCGCCTTGCAGACTCAGGGCGACGCGAATACTGCCCTGTTCCAGCGACCGCAGACGCTGATCGCGCAGACGGTAATATTCGTGGAAGCCCTCGGTATCGTGCTTGAGTCCGGAATCCAGGCGCAGCAGCCCGTGTTCCAGCGCGTTGTTGTACAACTCCGACACCACGGTGTAGAGACGCCCGCGATGGGCCCGCACCACGGGCAGCATGTCCAGAATCCGTTCCAGATGCGCGGCGGTGTCGTCGTTGCGCAATGCCGCCGCACTGTATTCGATGTTGAGACTGAACCCGGGCGTGACCGCCTCCGCGGACGCATCGCCGGCGGACGCCGTGCGCGCCACCGGACATTCGATTTCGAGCAGCGTGATGTCGTCGTGCTGCGGAGTGCCTTGACGGAACGTGCTGAGCGCATCGCAGGTCGCCGCGAAACAATCGTCCGCCTCGGGATCGTCCAGCAGCGCCTCTAAGCGTTCCGTACCGAACATCGTGTCCGTGGCGTCGACGGCCTCGATCAGCCCGTCGGAATAGACATAGATACAATCGCCCTGGTGCACCTCGACGCTATCCAACGCGGCATCGAAACGCGCTTCGTCCAGAATTCCCAGTGGCAGATGCCGCGACGGTATCCGCGCGCACACGCCCGCGCCGGCACGCCGGAACAGCACGTCGGGGATACCGCCGTTCCACACCCTCACCCGCATCGACGCGGCATCGACCGCCAACAGACAACCGGCCAGGAACAGACCGACCGGCAATTTCGCCTTGAGCTTGCGGTTGATTTCGGTGGCGATGAGGTCGATGCCCAGCCCTTTGCGGGTCATGCTCTGAAAAATGTCGGCGACGGGAATCGCGGCCATCGCCGCGGCCAGGCCATGCCCGGTGAAATCGCCGAGTAATACATGCTGCACGCCGTCCGGACGGTATTCCGCCAGCAGCAGATCGCCGCTGACCAAGCCGACCGAGGTCAGCAACTGGCGCAGATTGCGCGCCCCCGCATAGCCGGCCTGCATGAGTTTGCTGAGGGTGCGCTCGGCGATTTCGTGCTCATGCGCCAAGTAGTCGTTTTGGGTCGCGAGCGTGTCGCGCTGCCGTTGTGCCAGCGCATACAGATCCCGCGTGCGTTCCAGCGAGGTCATCTTCGCCCGCAGGATGGCGCGGTTGTAGGGCTTGACCAGGAAATCGTCGCCGCCGCACTCGACACACGCGGCCAGCGATTTTTCATCCGTGATGGCCGTGACGAACAACACCGGACAGTAACTGCCGCGCTCCGTGCAGAGCGCCTTGATGCGTTGGGTCGCCGCGTAGCCGTCCATGACCGGCATCATCACGTCCATGAGCACGAAATCCACGGCCTCGGCGGCGAACACCTCCACGGCCTCGGCGCCGTTCGTCGCCGTACAGACGCTGTAACCTTCCTGCAGCAACATCTCCCGCAGCACCATGCGGTTGATACTGTTATCGTCGACGACCAACACCCTGCCGGTGCCGGGTGTCCGGTCCGGGTGCGGGTAGTGTTCGGGTTGATGCTGCGACGACATAGGCTCCACTCAGGCGATCTCGAACAGCATGTCGAAGCGGGCCACTTCGAGGATTTTGCGGATTTCCGCATTGCAGTTGACGATGCGCACCCGCTGCGGCTCTCCGCCGACATGTTCGCGCAACAGCAACAACATGCCGAGCGCGGAACTGTCCATGTAAACGGTCTTGTTGAGATCGATCACATAGCGTCCGATCTCCGGAGGCGCGCCCTCGTACATCTCGCGGAACATCCGGTGCATCTTGAAATCGAAGCGACCCTGAACCGTCAGCGTCCGGGTATCGCCCTGCGAAGAAACCGCGCCACTCATCGACATTACCCACCTCCTGCCAATCGACCGCTAGAACAATTCGACCTCGCCCGCCGCCATGGACTGCTGCTGCACCACACAGGCCGGCGCACTCCCCTGCCGGTAACGCATGCGCTCGACCAGTTCGGCGTGCAGCCGCGTCCGCTCGCGTAACGTCTCCGCGCACGCCGGAGCCGCCATGCTCTCCGCGTGCAGCGGCTCGACCAGCCCGCGCACGGTGGCCACCTCGCGGGCAATGTAATCGACCAACTGACGGGTCAAATCCTCGAACTGCAAACCGCGCACGGCGGTATCGACACTGGCCTTGATCTGCTGGCCGATGCCCGCGACGTGCTCCAGGGTCTCGGCGATGTGATGATTGAGACCGCCGATGCTGCCGATCATGTCATCCACATTGCCTTTGGCCTTGAGCGCGACACTCATGTCCTTGGCGGCGACTTCGCCGACCAATTCGCGCGCTTGTTCGACGACATGTTTGGTGGTTTCCACCTGGGCACGGATCTGCGCGTTGAAGTTGGCCGAGTCCCGCGACAGTTTGCGCACCTCGTCGGCGACTACCGCGAAACCGCGCCCGGCCTCGCCGGCTCTGGCCGCCTCGATAGCGGCGTTCAGCGCCAGCAGATTGGTCTGATCGGCGATGGCATTGATGTCTTCGAGCAGAATAAAGATGCGATCCATGTGTTCCACCATGTCGTCGATCTTATGCACGGTCTCGACGCTCTGCCGGCTGACATCGACGACCAGTTGGATGTAATAGGCCAGGACACTGGCGATCTCGTCGAGGAACTGCTGCATACTGCCTTTGCCGCCGACATCGCCCAGCACCCGTTGGCTCAGTCCGCACACCAGGGCGCCCTGTTGCTGCGCATGGCTGTCGAGGCCGCGGAACGCACCGGCCAGATCTTCGATGGCATCGCCCACCAATTGCCGGATACGCGCCAGTTCGTCGTCCAACCGTCCCAGGCGTGCTTCGGTGACGGACCACAATTCGCGCTGCACAACGGTCAGTTCGGTCTCGGCCTGGGCACGTTCCGCCGCACGCCCGGCCCGTTGCGCCTCGCGCCGCCGGAGACGCCAACTCATCCAGGCCAACACCAACGCGAGGTTGCAAAACACCACGGCCGTGCCGATCCACGCCGCGGCCCAGCTCTCGCTCAAGAGGCCCAGCACCACGCTGGAACACAGTCCCAGCAACACGGGCATACCCAGCATGTCCAGATTTCGTTCGATCCGTCGCATCGTCATCCCATTCGCTGCCGCCGTCGTTGCAGTTGCACATGGCCGCGCGCCAAGTCGACAGACACTGGCTGCGGGCATAACACATCGATGTTGATAACACGGCGGGGATGGGGCCGTTGCGAAAAGGCGGGGATGGGGCCTTTCTGAGTGTCCTCGCCGGATTTCCGTCGGAAATCGTCAGCGACTCGACACGCGCCGCCGAGGCGACGCTGCTTCATGAACCTTAGCGTGAACCTTGGCCTTAGCGCCCGTAGAACCCATTACCTTAGCGTAATGCTAAGTTTATCGAGGCTTCGTCCATCAGGGACGGACACCACCTCGCGGACGCAAGCCCTGGTTGGTCAGAGGAGAAAAGCAAAATGCGGGCCAAGCCCGCGGAGAAGGATGTGGATCAATAATCGGCGCGTGCGGCCAACCAGGCAGCCACTTGATTGCCCGGCATCGGCCGACTGAGCAGGAAGCCCTGCATTTCGTCGCAGCCCTGCCCACGCAGAAATTCCAACTGCGCTGTCGTCTCCACGCCTTCGGCAACAACCCGGAGGTGCAGGCGCTGAGCCATGGCGACGACCGCGGATACGATGGCCGCGTCGTCTTGGTCGTCGCAGATGTCGCGGACGAAGGTGCGGTCGACTTTGAGGGTGTCGATGGCAAAGCGCTTGAGATAGGCGAGCGAGGAATACCCGGTGCCGAAATCGTCGATGGCGATCTTGACGCCGTGCGCCTTCAACTGCCGGATGCTCTCGGCGGAGCTGCCGGCGTCGTCCATCAGCGCGCTCTCGGTGATTTCCAGTTCGAGTTCGCTGGGCGGCATGCCGAAGGTCGCCAGCGCCTCGGCGACCGCGGCGCATACATCGTCGCGGCGGAACTGATGGGTGGAAATATTCACTGCGATCCCCAGCGGCGGAAGACCGGCCGCGCGCCAGGCACGCGCTTGACGGCAGGCCTCGCGCAACACCCAACGTCCCACCGGCACGATCATGCCGGTGTCCTCCAGCGTGGGGATGAATTCGCCGGGCGGGATCATGCCGCGTTCCGGATGTTGCCAGCGCAGCAAGGCCTCGACGCCGACCACGCAACCGCTCTTCAAATCCAGCTTGGGCTGGTAATACAGCACGAATTCCTCGCGCTCGAGCGCGCGCCGCAAACGGTTCTCCAGATCCAGGCGTTCGAAGGCGCGCGCGTTCATGTCGGCGGTGTAGAAGCGGTAGTTGTTGCGACCTTCCGCCTTGGCGCGATACATCGCGGTATCGGCGTTGGAGAGCAGCGATTCGGCCTCCGCGCCATCCTGCGGATAGACGCTGATGCCGATGCTGAAGGTGAGGAAGAATTCATGCCGGTCCAGGCCGAAGGGGTAACGCATGGCCTCCACCAGTTTTTCCAGAATCGGCACCACATCGTCGGGCTGACTCAGATCCTCCAGCAGAATGGCGAACTCGTCGCCGCCGAGTCGCGCGACGGTGTCGCCCTGGCGCAGGCATTTGGCCAGCCGGCTGGCGACGGCGCGCAGCATGCGGTCGCCGACGCTGTGGCCCAGGGTGTCGTTGATCTGTTTGAAGCGGTCCAGGTCGAGGAACAACACCGCCATCTGTTTGGAGTGCCGCGCCGCGCGGGTCAGCGCCCGCTGCAACTGTTCGAGCAGCGCCAGCCGGTTCGGCAGATCGGTCAAGGCGTCGTGATGCGCCAGATAATCCAGACGCTGTTGCGTCTGCATGCGCTCGCTGATGTCCTTGCCGGTGGAAACGTAATGGGTGATCGCCCCGGACACGGGATCGCGCACCGGACTGATGGTCTTCTCTTCGTAATACAGTTCGCCGTCCTTGCGCCGGTTGATGAAGATGTCGCGGAATACCTCGCCGCGGGTAATCATCTCCCACAGGCGCTGATAGAACTGCTCGCTGTGCCTGCCGGATTTGACGATGCGCGGGGTCTTGCCCATCGCCTCGGCACGGGTGTAACCCGTGTTCTGCTCGAAGGCGGGATTGACGTACTCGATCACGCCATGACGATCGGTGATGACGACCGAGTCCGCGGTCTGGCCCAACGCACCGGCCAGTTTCGCCAACTCGCCCTCGGCGGCCTTGCGCGCGCTGATATCGCGCACCACGCCGATGAACAGTTGCTGATCCTCCAGATGCATTTCGCTGGTGGACAAATCCATCGGAAACAGACTGCCGTCCTTGCGCCGCCCCTGCACCTCGCGGAATCCCAGGCCCAGGCAATCGGCCTGGCCGGTGCGACGGAAATTTTCCAGATAGCCGTCGTGCTGTGCGCGGTGATCTTCGCTCATGAGCAGTTTGACGTTCTTGCCCAGCACTTCCGTCGCCGTGTAACCAAACACATGCTCGGCGGCACGATTGAACGATTCGATGTTGCCGCGGCTGTCGATGGTGATGATGCCATCGGCGACGTTGTCGAGCACGGCATGCACGCGCGCATCCGAACGGCGCCGGTCGCTGCGCAACTGCTCCTGCACGGTGACGTCTTCCAGCACCAGCAGCAGGGCCGCGCGACTCAGATTGCCGAGCGCGGAATGCAGTCGCGCGTCGATGCCCGATACCAGCGGCGCCAACGTCGCTTCGTAGCAATGTTCGACACCGTCCTTGGGCGTGCAGATGCCCATGTAACGCATCTCGCGCCCGGACAACAGCACCTCCGGCGCCATCCGCGCCAGCTCGCCGTCGGCGAACAGCTCGGAAAGATTGTGACCGACCAGCGCATCGTGGCCCATGTCGAACAGGCGATCCACGAAGCGGTTGGCGGACAACACCTCCAGATCCGCCGACAGCACCAGCAACCCGGCCGGCACGCTGCACACGATGGTCTCCGCATACTGCTTGAGCGCCTGCATCGAACGCCGGTCGGTCTGGAAATACGTCTCCAGCGCCAGGCCCATGTCGAAGAACACCACTTTGAGCAGCGCACGCACGGCGGCGTGGGCGGTCTCGGCATCGCCGCCCGCACGACCGCCCTCCAGAATCTCGGGAATCAGCTCGACCAGATATTTGCAGTAGGCACCGAGGTACCACTGCGGGTCCAGTCCAATCCGTTGGTGAACCACACCCACTTGCAAGCGGTCCAGGACGTAATCCCGGTCGTAGATGCCGCTGGTGAGGCGTTCGAAATAGTCGCTCTGTTTGTGGCGCAGGCGCGCCTGGATTTCCGGTGTGGCGATCAGTTCGCGCGTGGCGCGAAAATGCAGCAGGTGCGCATAGAAGACATCGATGAAACGCGACCGCGCGCGATGCAGGTGTGCATGTTGAGCCAGCAGCCGTTGTTCATCGGCCGGCTCGAATTCCAGGAACGCCTTACGCGTGGCGATCTCGCTGGCATCGAGCCCGAGCTCCGCGATGATGGCGTTGACCAGCGATTCAGTGGACATCATGACGGCCGGACCTGCTCCCGATGACTACCCATGCAGTCGCCCGCAGCACCGGACAGCGCGATACTACCGGGCGCGTTGCGGCAAGACTGACGATTTAGTTGGGTGTCCCATCGCCATCCGGCGGACGGCGAACTACAGGGTCCATCTGTGGGAGCGGGGTGTGGGGCTCCAGACACCGAAACTTCTTAATGGTCTTTCCCGCACTGTTACCGAAGCGCTGACAAAAATCAAGCCGGCTAACGTCGACTGTCCGTGGAGGACTCCACGTCATGAATCAGCTCGGCGGCCAGTTCGCTGACCTTGCGGCGTTCGGCCCGGGCCCGGGTACGCAACTGCTCGAACGCGGCCTGCTCGGTCAACCGATGACGGGCCATGAGAATGCCGACGGCGATACTGGTCTGGCGACCCAGGCGCAGGGCCGCGGACAAATGCGCCTCTTCTTCCAACAGGGCGATGAGCTCCCGGCCGCGTTTCAGGGCCGCCTCGATGGACGGCAAGATCTGCAACACGTCCAACGGCTTGACCAGATAGCCGAGCGCGCCGGCCGCGATCGCCTGCTTGACCGTGGCCTCGTCGCTGTAGGCCGACAGGAACAGGAACGGGATATCGGTGTTCTCGCGCAGCCACACCGCCACATCGTGCCCACTACGGCCCAGCATGCGCATGTCGAGAATGGCCAAGTCCGGCGTCTGTTCCTGGGCAGCACGGATCGCGGCATCCCCGTCGGTCGCTTCCAGCACGCGATAACCCGCCTGCCGCAAGCCCTCGGCCAGGGTCGTCAGCACCAATCGGTCGTCATCGGCGATGAGCAGCGTGGCAGTCGCAGTCGGCATACATCCTTCCTGTGCATATGCCACGGACGGCCCCAGACACGACCACAGACACCCTGCGGCTGCGCGGGTCTGGGCTGCCTACCGTCATTGGCGGGAAAAGAGAATGTTCTAACAGCCGGGGTCTCACGGCGACCCGGCGTTGTACTGGGCGAAGGCGGGGCCCAGGTAAAAGCTACGTTAACTGGGATTTATAACCCAAGCCAGAATACTTGCGCAACCCATTGGGGCCGGTCAACAGCGCACGACCGGTGTCGTCAGGCGCAGAGAGACCCGTACTTCGGCGGCGTCTTGCACGATTTCGAGGTGCGCGCCGGTCGAAGGCAACAGGGAGCGCACCAACCCCAGTCCGGTACCGCAGCCTTTGTTGGCGGCAAAATCGAAGCCCGGCGGCAAGCACCCCGGGTTGGTCACGCGCACCTCGGCCACCCCCCCGGCCTGACCGACCCAGATGCGCACTTGCGAGATATTCAGCTCGCAATGGCAATGCTTGAGCGCGTTGAGGAGCAATTCGTTGACGATCAGCGCCACCGCGACCGCTTCCTCCTTATCGACAATGACCGGCCGCGGCACCGCGAATTGCAGATCGGGCGCATGCTCGCCGCGCGCCAGCACGCTGGCATTGCGGGTAATTTCGCGCACCATGTCGCACAAGCGTACCTGAGTGTCCTCGCCCTGCCCCTGCAAGCCGTGCACCACCGAGATGGACTGCACCTGGGTCACGACCGAGGCCATGGTCTGTTCCAATTCCGGATGGGCGTGGACATGCCGGTACAACAAACCGATCACGCCTTGCAGGTTGTTCTTGATGCGATGATGCACCTCGCGGATCAGCGTGTCGCGATGCTGTTTCTCCTGCGCAAGGCGTGCCTCGGCCAGCCGCTCGCGTTCGGTCACGTCGCGGAAGATACCCTGCGCCACATACTGATCGCCGAAGCGGATGAGCTGCGCCGCCACTTCACAGTAGATCATCTCGCCGCCTTTGCGCAGCACCGGGTGCACCACCAAAGTCGTGCCGTGATTGGCCAGTTCCCGGAAGACTTCCTGCAACCGTGCATACTCTTCGGGCGGATGCAGATCCCTGGCGGACATCCGGCACAGTTCGTCTTTGCTATACCCCAGCAGCAGCTCCGCGCGGCGATTGGCATCCACCAGCCGGCCGTCCGGATTGGCGAGGAGGATGGCGTCGACGGCATTTTCCAGCAATGCACGGTATTTCTCTTCGGAGGCGATCAGCCGCCGCTGGCGTTCCTTGTCTTCGGTGATGTCGATCGCCATGCCGAGCACCGCGCGACGGCTGTCGCCGGGGATTGCATAAGGAATCTTGAGCGTGCGCAGCGTACGGCATCTGCCGTGGACATCGGTGAAGGTTTCCTCGGGAATGAGCCGCGCCACGCCCGATTCGATCACCGCCCGGTCGTCGGCCAGCATCCGCGCGGCCTCCTCGCGATTCTCGTGCACATCGCTCATGCACCGACCGATGAGCGCCTCGACCGTGAGACCATAGACGTCCGCGACGGCACGATTGGCCAGCAGGAAATGTCCATCGCTATCCTTGGCGAAGATCCGATGCGGTACCAGATCGATAATGCGCCGCAGATGACGTTCGCTTTCCTGCAACGCCTGTTCGGCGCGCGCACGCTCCGTCACTTCGCGTTCCAGATGGCGATTGAGTTCGGCGAGATGGGCGGTGCGCGCGTCGACTTTGCGTTCCAACTCGGCGTGCGCGACCACCACGGAGCGTTCCGCGCGCTGGCGCAGGTACACAAGTGCCGCGGTCGACCAGATCACCAGCAGGGAGAACGCCCGGTTCAGACCGGCTATCCAGGTCATGGTATCGTGCGGATAAAGATACACATCGGCCACTACCAGCAGCGAAGCCACGCACGCCACGACGAAGGTCAATCGCGGCGGCGACCATAGCGTCAGCAACACCGGTATGACATACAGCACGCCGACGGCCACGCCCAGTGGCAGGTAGCGATCGAAACCGAACAGCACCGGCAACAGTGCGATGCTCGCGAGCGCGATGCCCGGGCGGGGGCCGGACAACAGCCCATTGTCGTGACTGTCGCAGCGGTGCGTGGAAACTCGCTCGGGATTCACTGATAATGGCCCCCCTTCGATGATGCGTCCCCAATCGGCATGACGGTGTAAGAGTATGGCTCAATACGTATATACCATGAATCGCGTGGGCAAGGTCGTACCGCCCAAACGCTGGATTCTCCAAGACATCTCGCTGTCGTTCTTTCCCGGCGCCAAGATCGGCGTGCTGGGCCTGAACGGTTCGGGCAAATCCACGCTACTGAGGATCATGGCCGGCGTGGACACCGAGATCGAAGGCGAGGCGCGACCGCAGCCGGGCATCAAGATCGGCTATCTGTCGCAGGAACCGCAACTCGATCCCACCAAGGACGTGCGCGGCAATGTCGAAGAGGGCCTCGGCGAGATCAAGCAGGCGCAGCAACGCCTCGAAGAAGTCTATGCCGCCTACGCCGAACCCGATGCCGACTTCGATGCGCTGGCCGCCGAACAGGCGCGCCTCGAAAACATCATTCAAGCCGCGGATGCGCACAATCTCGACCGCATGCTGGAAGTCGCCGCCGACGCCTTGCGTCTGCCGCCCTGGGATGCGGACGTGACCAAACTCTCCGGCGGCGAGAAACGCCGCGTCGCGTTGTGCAAACTGTTGCTGTCGGCGCCCGACATGCTGCTGCTCGACGAACCGACCAACCATCTGGACGCCGAATCGGTCGCCTGGCTGGAGCGTTTCCTTCACGACTTCCCCGGCACCGTCGTCGCCGTGACCCATGATCGTTACTTCCTCGACAACGTCGCCGGCTGGATTCTGGAACTCGACCGCGGCCGCGGCATCCCCTACGAGGGCAATTATTCGAGCTGGCTGGAGCAGAAGGAAAAGCGTCTGGCGCAAGAACAGAAGTCGCAGGCCGCGCGCGAACGTGCCATCAAGGAAGAATTGGAATGGGTGCGCGCCAATCCAAAAGGCCGGCAGGCCAAGAGCAAGGCGCGTCTGGCGCGCTTCGAAGAATTGCAGTCGCAGGAATATCAGACGCGCAACGAGACGCGCGAAATTTATATTCCGCCGGGGCCGCGTCTCGGCGAGTTGGTCATCGAGGCCAACGGCCTGAAGAAAGGTTTCGGCGAGCGCATGCTCATCGACGATCTATCGTTCAACATCCCGCGCGGCGCCATCGTCGGCATCATCGGTCCCAACGGCGCCGGCAAGACCACGCTGTTCCGCATGCTCGTCGGTCAGGACGCACCGGTCGGCGGCGAACTGCGCATCGGCGATACCGTGCAATTGGCCTATGTCGATCAGAGTCGCGACACACTGGACGGCAGCAAGACCGTGTGGGAAGAAGTCTCCGACGGACTGGACATCATCACCGTCGGCAGATACGAGACGCCCTCGCGCGGCTATGTGTCGCGCTTCAACTTCGCCGGCAGCGATCAACAGAAGCGCGTCGGCGATCTGTCCGGCGGCGAACGCAACCGCCTGCATCTGGCGAAACTGCTGAAGAGCGGCGGCAACGTGTTGCTGCTCGACGAACCGACCAACGATCTCGACGTGGAAACCCTGCGTGCGCTGGAAGAGGCGTTGCTGGAATTCCCCGGCTGCGTGCTGGTGACGTCACACGACCGCTGGTTCCTCGACCGTCTGGCCACGCACATCCTCGCCTTCGAGGGCGACAGTCACGTGGAATGGTTCGAGGGGAATTACGCGGACTACGAGGCGGATCGTAAGCGCCGCTTAGGCGTGGAGGCGGATCAGCCGCACCGGATCAAGTACAAGCGGTTGGCGGGGTAAGCTGCATCATGTAGGAGCGGCCTCTGGCCGCGAACCGGCATCACTGCGTACCGTTCGCGGGCAAAGCCCGCTCCTACACGCCCGGCTCGTGCCGCTCGCGCCGCCGCTGGCGCACGCGCCACAGCGTGAACACCGGTCCGGACAGCGCGTAGACCAGGAAGCCCGTGAACAACACCTTGGCCGGGTCCATCGAGGCGAATACCAGCACCAGCACCGCCAGCAGCAAGACCATGAACGGGACTTTGTTCTTGAAGTCGAGTTCCTTGAAGCTGTAGTAACGGAAGTTGCTGACCATCAGCAGACCGGCCATCAGCGTCAGTAGCATGCCGATCCAGATGAAATTGGAACCGTCGATACCGAGATCCGCGCCCAGCCACACCAAGCCGGTCACCACTGCCGCCGACGAGGGACTCGGCAGGCCCTGGAAATAACGTTTATCCGCCACGCCCACCTGGGCATTGAAGCGCGCCAGACGCAACGCGCCCGCTGCCGCATAGATGAACGCCGTCAGCCAACCGATCTTGCCCCAGAAGCCGCCGAACGCATTCAGATCGCGCAACGCCCATTGATACATGATGAGTGCCGGCGCCAGACCGAAACACACCATGTCGGTGAGGCTGTCGTATTGCACACCGAACTCACTGGTGGTGTTGGTCAGCCGCGCAACGCGACCGTCGATGCCGTCCATAATCATGGCGATGAAGATCGCGACCGCCGCGAGTTCGAAGCGCCCGTTGATCGCCGCCACAATGCCGTAGAAACCCGAGAACAGGCCGGCGGTGGTGAACAGATTCGGCAATAGATAAATCCCGCGGTGGGGATTTTTGGGGGAGGGCGATTCCAGATCCATTACGGCTGTCCTGTCGGTCTTTACCAAGGCGGTTTGGTTGATCCGCCTGTAGGAGCGGCCTACGGCCGCGAACATGATCGGGGACAGATTTGAAATCTGTCCCCATGCAAGCGTTCGCGGCCGCAGGCCGCTCCTACAATAACCCCACGCCCGGAAAATGCGGCGACTTAGTTGCGGCTCTTGTCGACGATCTTGTTGGCCTTGATCCAGGACATCATGCTGCGCAGACGCTCGCCGACTTCCTCGATCTGGTGTTCGCGACCGATGCGGCGCTTGGCCTTGAGCGTCGGGGCGCCGGCCTGATTCTCCAGGATGAATTCGCGGGCGAACTCGCCGTTCTGAATCTCGGTGAGGATGCGCTTCATCTCGGCCTTGGTCTCGCCGGTGACGACGCGCGGGCCGCGGGTCAGATCGCCGTATTCGGCGGTGTTGGAGATCGAGTAACGCATGTTGGCGATGCCGCCTTCGTACATCAGGTCGACGATCAGCTTGAGTTCGTGCAGACACTCGAAGTAGGCCATCTCCGGCGCGTAACCGGCTTCCACCAGCGTCTCGAAACCGGCCTGCACCAGCGCGGTCGCACCGCCGCACAGCACCGCCTGTTCGCCGAACAGATCGGTCTCGGTCTCTTCGCGGAAATTGGTTTCGATAATGCCGGCGCGACCGCCGCCGTTGGCGGAGGCATACGACAGCGCGATCTGCTTGGCCTTGCCGGAGGCATCCTGATGCACGGCGATCAGGCTCGGCACGCCGCCGCCCTGGGTATAGGTGGCGCGCACCAGATGACCCGGACCTTTCGGCGCGATCATGATGACGTCGAGATCGGCGCGCGGCACGATCTGGCCGAAGTGAATGTTGAAACCGTGCGCGAAGGCCAGCGCGGCGCCCTTCTTGATATTGGG
>JACREG010000005.1 GCA_016218375.1 Gammaproteobacteria bacterium | reverse complement strand
GGACACCGCGGACAAGAGTAACAGGAGTATTTAATCATGGCCGTTTCTAAAGAAGATATCCTCGAAACCATCGCCAACATGAGCGTGATGGACGTTGTCGACCTGATCTCCGCGATGGAAGAGAAGTTCGGTGTTTCCGCTGCCGCTGCTGTGGCCGCTGCCCCGGCTGCTGCCGGTGCTGCTGCTGTTGTTGAAGAGCAGACCGAATTCAACGTCATCATGACCAGCTTCGGCGCCAACAAGGTCAACGTCATTAAGGCGATCCGCGCCATCACCGGTCTGGGCCTGAAAGAAGCCAAGGATCTGGTTGAAGGTGTGCCGGCGCCGGTCAAGGAAGGCGTTTCCAAGGCTGACGCTGCTGACATCAAGAAGCAGTTGGAAGAAGCGGGCGCAGCCGTCGAGGTCAAGTAAGACGGACTCGCGCATCTTGTTCCCGGGCGCCCGCCAAATACATTGGCGCGTCCGCGCTCAAGAAAAGGGTAGGGCTGGCAGCGTGATTTCGCTGCCGGCCTTTTCCCGTTTGTAATGCAGTGGTGAGTGGCGGGGCGATTGGATAAACCGTGGTTCAGTGACCGCGTTACCCGATGCCTGCGACGATCAACGAGTAACACCAGTTTGAAGAGGAATACCGATGGGCTACAGCTTCACCGAGAAGAAACGCATTCGCAAGGATTTCGGCAAGCGCCCCAGCATCCTTGAGGTCCCTTATCTGTTGGCGACTCAGATCGAGTCGTACCGGGACTTCCTGCAGCTCGACAAGAAACCCGAGCGGCGTACCGAGACGGGGTTGCACGCAGCCTTCTCGTCGGTGTTCCCGATATCCAGTTATTCCGGCAGCGCCGCGTTGGAGTACGTGAGCTATCGCCTCGGCGAGCCCACCTTCGACGTGAAGGAATGCCAGATGCGCGGCATGACCTACGCGGCGCCGTTGCGCGCCCTGGTGCGCCTGGTCATTTACGATAAGGAAGCCAGCACGCCGACCGTCAAGGACATCAAGGAACAGGAAGTCTACATGGGCGAACTGCCGCTCATGACCGACACCGGTACCTTCGTCATCAACGGTACCGAGCGCGTTATCGTGTCGCAGTTGCACCGTTCGCCGGGTGTGTTTTTCGATCACGACAAGGGCAAGACCCATTCCTCGGGTAAATTGCTGTTCTCCGCCCGCGTGATTCCTTACCGCGGTTCCTGGCTCGATTTCGAATTCGATCCCAAGGATTGCCTGTTCGTGCGTATCGACCGTCGCCGCAAATTGCCGGCGACCATTCTGTTGCGCGCGCTGGGCTACGATGTCGAGCAGATGCTCGGCATGTTCTTCGAGACCAATACCTTCCATTTGGGCAAGGGCGAAATCAAGCTGGATCTGGTTCCGGAACGTCTGCGCGGCGAGACCGCGAGTTTCGACATCGCCGTCAAGGGCAAGGTGCTGTTCGAGGAAGGCCGCCGCATCACCGCCCGTCACATCCGTGAACTGGAAAAGGCCGGCGCGACCGATCTGGTGGTGCCCGACGATTACCTGCACGGCAAGGTGCTGGCGCATAACATCGTCGATACGTCCACCGGCGAAGTCATCGCCAATGCCAACGACGAGCTGACCGCCGATCTGATCAAGAAACTGCGCGAAGCCGGCGTGACCGATATCCGCACGCTGTATGTCAACGATCTCGACCGCGGTCCGTACATCTCCGAGACGTTGCGCATCGATCCGGCCCGCAGCGAGTTGGAAGCGCAGGTCGAAATCTATCGCATGATGCGCCCGGGCGAGCCGCCGACCAAGGAAGCGGCACAGAACCTGTTCAACAATCTGTTCTTCACCGACGACCGTTACGACCTGTCGGCGGTCGGCCGCATGAAATTCAACCGCCGCGTCGGTCGCGAAGAGATCACCGGTCAAGGCACCCTGTCCAACGACGACATCATCGATGTCATGCGCACCTTGATCGACATTCGCAACGGCAACGGCTTCGTCGACGATATCGATCACCTGGGCAATCGCCGCATCCGTTGCGTCGGTGAAATGGCCGAGAACGTGTTCCGCATCGGTCTGGTGCGCGTCGAGCGTGCGGTGAAAGAGCGTCTGAGCCTGGCCGAAAGCGAAGGCCTGATGCCGCAGGAACTGATCAACGCCAAACCGGTGGCCGCCGCGATCAAGGAGTTCTTCGGCTCCTCGCAGTTGTCGCAGTTCATGGACCAGAACAACCCGCTGTCGGAAGTCACCCACAAGCGTCGCGTCTCGGCGCTTGGCCCAGGCGGTCTGACCCGCGAACGCGCCGGTTTCGAAGTGCGCGACGTGCATCCCACGCACTACGGCCGCGTCTGCCCGATCGAAACCCCTGAAGGTCCGAACATCGGTCTGATCAACTCGCTGTCCGTGTATGCGCGCACCAATCAGTACGGCTTCCTGGAGACGCCGTACCGCAAGGTGGTGGACAGTCATGTTACGAAAGACGTGCATTATCTGTCGGCCATCGAGGAAGGCCGGTTCGTCATCGCCCAGGCCAATGCGACCGTCGATGCCAAGGGACGTCTGACCGACGAGTTGGTGTCCTGCCGTCATCAGAACGAATTCACGCTGTCCTCGCCGGATCGCATCGACTATGTCGATGTCTCGCCGAAGCAGATCGTATCGGTGGCCGCCTCGCTGATTCCGTTCCTGGAACACGACGACGCCAACCGCGCACTGATGGGCTCGAACATGCAGCGCCAGGCCGTGCCGACCTTGCGTTCCGACAAGCCGTTGGTCGGCACCGGCATGGAACGCGCCGTGGCCACCGACTCCGGCGTGACCGTGGTTGCCAAACGCGGCGGTCATGTGGATTCCGTCGATGCCGGTCGTATCGTGGTGCGCGTCAACGACGACGAGACCGTCGCCGGCGAACCGGGCGTGGATATCTACAACCTCATCAAGTACACCCGTTCCAACCAGAACACCTGTATCAACCAGCGTCCGCTGGTGAAGACCGGTGACATCATCGCGCGCGGCGATGTATTGGCCGACGGCCCGTCCACCGACATGGGTGAATTGGCGCTGGGCCAGAACCTGCTGGTCGCGTTCATGCCCTGGAACGGCTACAACTTCGAGGACTCCATCCTCATCTCCGAGCGCGTGGTGCAGGAAGATCGTTTCACCACCATTCACATCGAAGAACTGACCTGCGTGGCGCGCGACACCAAGCTGGGTGCCGAGGAAATCTCCGGCGATATCCCCAACGTCGGCGAAGGCGCGCTGTCCAAGCTGGACGAATCCGGCATTGTCTACATCGGTGCGGAAGTGAAGCCGGGCGACATTCTGGTCGGCAAGGTCACGCCGAAGGGCGAGACCCAACTGACGCCGGAAGAAAAACTGCTGCGCGCGATCTTCGGCGAGAAGGCCTCCGACGTGAAGGACACCTCGCTGCGCGTGCCCTCCGGCATGGATGGCACCGTCATCGACGTGCAAGTGTTCACGCGCGATGGCGTCGAGAAGGACAAGCGTGCCCTGCAGATCGAGAACGAAATGCTGGCCGGCGTGAAGAAGGACTTGAACGACCAGATGCGCATCATGGAGGAAGACGTGTATCACCGCGTCGAAAAACTCCTGTTGGGCAAGGTCGCCGAAGGCGGCCCGCTGAAGCTCAAGAGCGGCGCCAAGATCGAGAAGGATTATCTCGGCGAAGTACCGCGCGAGAAGTGGTTCGAAATCCGCCTCAAGGCCGACGAGGCCAACGAGCAATTGGAGAAGGCCACCGAGCAGTTGAAGGGCATCCGCGCCGAGTTCGACAAGCGCCTCGAAGAGAAACGCATGAAGATCACCGCCGGCGACGATCTCGCCCCGGGCGTGCTGAAGATGGTCAAGGTGTACCTGGCCGTTAAGCGCCGCGTGCAGCCCGGCGACAAGATGGCCGGCCGTCACGGTAACAAGGGCGTTATCTCCTCTATCGTGCCGGTGGAAGACATGCCGTACTCGGCGGACGGTATCCCGGTCGATATCGTGCTGAACCCGCTCGGCGTGCCGTCGCGTATGAACGTCGGCCAGGTGTTGGAAACGCATCTGGGTTGGGCGGCGCGTGGTCTGGGTCTGAAGCTCGGTCGCATGGTCGACAACGGCACCAAGGTGACCGACATCCGTAAATTCCTCGACGAGATCTACAACTGTAGCGGCAAGCAGGAAGATCTGAAGTCGTTCAGCGATGGCGAGATCGTCGAACTGGCTACCAATCTCAAGAAAGGTGTGCCGATGGCGACGCCGGTGTTCGACGGCGCCGACGAAGACGAGATCAAGCATATGCTCAAGTTGGCGGATCTCCCGGAATCCGGGCAGACGCCGCTGATCGACGGCCGCACCGGCGAGAACTTCGAACGTCCGGTGACTGTCGGTTACATGTACATGCTCAAGCTGAACCATCTGGTCGATGACAAGATGCACGCGCGTTCCACCGGCCCGTACTCGCTGGTGACCCAGCAGCCGTTGGGCGGTAAGGCGCAGTTCGGCGGTCAGCGCTTCGGTGAAATGGAAGTCTGGGCGTTGGAAGCCTACGGTGCCGCGTACACCTTGCAGGAAATGCTGACGGTGAAATCCGACGACGTGAATGGACGTACCAAGATGTACAAGAACATCGTGGACGGCGATCACCGCATGGAGGCCGGCATGCCGGAATCCTTCAACGTGCTGGTGAAGGAAATCCGTTCGTTGGGCATCAATATGGAACTGGATCTGGACTAACACTGGAGCGGCTTTTAGCCGCGCAACATTCGCGAACTGGACTGCTCCAATTGTTAATGCGGGAGAACACATGAAAGATTTACTGAATCTCGTCAAGCCCACCGGTCAGGTCGAAGACTTCGATGCCATCCGCATCGGCCTCGCTTCCCCGGATATGATCCGTTCCTGGTCCTACGGCGAAGTGAAAAAGCCGGAGACCATCAACTACCGTACCTTCAAGCCGGAGCGCGATGGCCTGTTCTGCGCCAAGATTTTTGGCCCGGTGAAGGATTACGAATGTCTGTGCGGCAAGTACAAGCGCCTCAAGCATCGCGGCGTGGTGTGCGAGAAGTGCGGCGTGGAAGTCACGTTGGCCAAGGTGCGCCGCGAGCGCATGGGTCACATCGAACTGGCCAGCCCGACCGCGCACATCTGGTTCCTGAAATCGTTGCCGTCGCGCATCGGCCTGTTGCTCGACATGACGCTGCGCGATATCGAACGCGTGCTGTATTTCGAGGCCTTCGTGGTCGTCGATCCGGGCATGACCACGCTGGAGCGCGGCCAACTGCTGTCCGATGAAGCCTACCTCGACGCCATCGAAGAGAACGGCGACGAGTTCGATGCGC
>JACREG010000081.1 GCA_016218375.1 Gammaproteobacteria bacterium | reverse complement strand
GGCCGAGGCGTGTTTCCGGCGGGTGTTGGCGTTGCAGCCGAACGCCGCCGAGGTGCACAACAGTCTGGGCATGGCCTTGAATGCGCAGGGCCGTTTCGGCGAGGCCGAAACCAGCTTCCGGCGCGCGCTGGCATTCCAGCCAAACGATGTGGCGGCGCTTATTGGCTTGGGTAATGCCTTGAGTCATTCGGGACGCCCCGGCGACGCCGAATCTTGCTACCGGCGCGCATTGGCGCTCCAGCCGGATTCCATCGAGGTGCTCAACAACCTGGGCACCACCTTGAGTGACCAAGGCCGCCCGGCTGAGGCCGAGGCCAGTTTCCGGCACGCCTTGGTACTCCAGCCGAACGATCCGGTGGCGCACAATAATCTGGGCAACGCGCTGAATAACCTGGGCTGCCCGGCTGAGGCCGAGGCCAGTTTCCGGCGCGCGTTGGCGCTCAAGCCGGATTTCGCATTCGCGCACAATAATCTGGGCAGCACCCTGAAGAACCTGCATCGCCCGGACGAAGCCGAGGTGTGCTTTCGGCGCACGTTGGCGCTCAAGCCGGATGCCATGGAAGCGAATTTCAACCTGGGTGATATCTTGGTCGAGGTGGGTCGGCCAAGTGAGGCCGAGCCTTATTTCCGGCGTGTTTTGGTGCTCCAGCCGGATCATGCGCCGGCGCGTGAGAAACTAGGCGGCGTGTTGATGGCACTGGACCGACCGGCGGATGCTGAATTATGTTTCCGGCGTGTGCTGGAATTTCAACCGGACGACGCATCGGCACACAATAATCTTGGGTATGCATTGGAAGTGCTTGGGCGCTATGTCGAAGCCGAGGCTTCTTACCGTTCGGCATTGGCCTTGCGGCCAGATTATGCCGCAGCCCATGGTAATTTGGGCGGTACGTTCAATACCACCGGGCGCTTCGCCGAAGCCGAGGCCTGTTTTCGTCGCGCGTTGGCGCTAGATCCGACGGACATTGTGACGCGCAGCAATCTGCTGTTCTCGATGGCGTATCGCGGTGACATTGCCGCCATGGCCTTGGAGGAGGCGCGCCAATACGGTGAATGTGTCGCAGCGCTCGCATCAAAGCGCTACACGGAGTGGGTTTGCGAGCAGCCGCCGAAGCGATTGCGGGTGGGCGTGGTGTCGGGTGATTTGTGTACGCACGTCGTGAGCTACTTTCTGGAAGCCCTGTTGCGTGGTGTCGATGCCGACCGTATCGAGCTCATGGCCTATCCGACGCGGCCCAGAGAAGATGATACCAGTCGGCGTCTGCGCGCGTACTTCACTGCATGGAAACCGCTGACGGGTCTATCCGATGCGGACGCGGCGGCATGTATCCATGCCGATGGCGTGCATGTCTTGATCGATCTGAGCGGGCACACAAGCCATAACCGGCTGCCGATGTTTGCCTATAAACCTGCCCCCGTCCAAGTCAGCTGGCTGGGTTATTTCGCCACCACGGGCGTGGCGGCCATGGATTATCTCATCGCCGACCCGTGGACGCTGCCCGAAGCGGAAGAGGCCTATTTCACCGAAACAACCTGGCGCCTACCGGAGACGCGGCTTTGCTTCACGCCGCCGGATGCCGATGTGTCGGTCGGCCCGCTTCCGGCGCTGACAAACGGTTATGTTACGTTCGGGTGTTTCAATAATCTGGCCAAGATGAACGACGGCGTTGTGGCGTTGTGGTCGCGGGTACTGGCCGCCGTGCCGAGTAGTCGCCTACTCCTGAAAGCCAGGCAGATGAATGATGTTTCCGTGCAGCAGAATGTTTTCGAGCGGTTTGCCGCGCACGGCATCGGCGCGGAACGACTGATACTGGAGGAGCCTGTGCCCAGGGTGGAGTACCTGGCGGCCTATCAGCGGCTGGACATCGCGCTGGATCCGTTCCCGTATCCGGGCGGTACCACCAGCGCCGAGGCATTGTGGATGGGCGTGCCGGTGCTGACGTTGGCGGGTGAGCGTTTCCTGTCTCGTCAGGGTGTCGGTCTGCTGATGAATACGGGGTTGTCCGAATGGGTTGCCGTCGACTCGGAGGATTACGTCGCCCGCGCGGTATCGCACGCGAGCGATCTGCAAGCGCTGGCTTCGGTGCGTGCTACGTTGCGCGAACGTTTTCTGACCAGCCCCATCTGCGATGCCAAGCGTTTCGCCCGGCACTTCGAACAGGCGCTGGAAGGGATGTGGGCTTCATATGTGGCTAGGACATGAATGCAATGACTGAACGCACGCTGCTCGTAACGAGCATTGCTCCCCACAATATTCTGAATCAGCAATTGGCGGTTGAAAGCTGGTTGCGGCTGGGGTTCTCGGTGGCCTCGCTGAATGCACCATCCGAGATCGAACAGCTTGGGCCGGATTTCAGTACCGTAGAGTTCGTTGCGGTACACAAAGATGCTTCGCAGGACTGCGGGAAGCCTCTGGTTTACCTGGATGATGTTGTCGCGTTTCTGCGGTCGCACGGGACGCCTGTGTGTGGGTTGATCAATTCGGATATTCACCTGCGGGCAACGCCTGCGATGATCGACTATCTGATCGGTGAGGCGAGGGGTTCGATGGTTCTCTCCAATCGAACCGACGTCGATACGCTCGATCAAGATGCGGGCGAGATCTATAAGTTCGGTTTCGATGCCTTCTTCTTCGATAAGTCGATTCTCGATATGCTTACGTCGACCGATTTCTGTCTCGGGCAGCCGTGGTGGGATTACTGGTTGGCCTCCCGCTTCATGAAATCCCCTCAGGGGGTGTCGTGCAGGTTCGCGCTCAAGCTTGCGAACTTCCCCTTCGCTGTGCACGTCAAGCATGATAAGAAATGGGATCACAGTGGAAATTATGAGAGGTATGGGCTGAAGTTCGCAAAGTATCTGGATCCGTCGACACATGCCGCATTGCAGGTGCAAGCGGCCGAAACGCTGAGAAACTCGCTCCATTCCCTGAGTGTTAATGTCGCCGCGACCGTTTTGCTGCAGGCGCAATGGCTCTCGTATATTCCAAGGTGAGGCATGAATTCAATGCCTGAAAGCGTTCTGCTCGTAACGAGCCTTACCCCGCGCAATATCGAGAACCAACAACGGGCGGTCGAGAGTTGGTTGCGGCTGGGGTTCTCGGTGGTGTCGCTGAATGCGCGCGCCGATATCGATGTGCTGGGGCCGCGCTTCAGGGGCGTGGAGTTCGTGGAGATACAGCAAGGTGCGCAGGCCGCGTGTGACGAGTCTCCGGTTGCTCTCGATCATGTGGTCGACTTCCTCGGCTCGCGGGAAATGCCAGTGTGTGGCCTGATCAAGCCGGAGATTCATCTGCGCGCCACATCTGCGACTCTGCGGTTCTTGATGGAGGAGACCAAGGGGGCGCTGGTGTACGCCAGTCATGCCGATGTCGAAGCGCTCGATGACACGACAGGGGAAATCCGCAAGTCCGGCTTCGACATTTTTTTGTTCGATCGCGAACTTCTTAAGCGGATTCCATCGACGGAGTTTCGCCTTGGACGGTCATGGTGGGATTTGTGGCTGCCGTTCTATCTGATGCGCTCATCTCAGGGCTGTCCTCTGAAATTCGTCTCTTTTCCCTTTGCGTCCCGCCTCGCGATCGCGGAGAACGGCGCGGAGGATGCCGGTTATGAGAAGTACGGGATGCTTCTCGCGAAATTCATGGATCAGGGCGCTTACGATGCGTTGCTGGCGCAATCACCTGAAACGCGGAGGCGGTCGCTGGAGGCCATGAATCTCAATGTGACAATGGCCGTACTGTTCGAGAGTCGCTGGCTGTCCTGTTTTCCGGAGTGAGCGCGGCTTAGGATGTTCCGACAGGCGGACATCGTAACACTAGCTACTCATTCTGCTTTCAGCATGACGCTGCTGATAAGCGTCTTTTAGTGCATTGAGACGATCAATGGCATAGTTGTATATCGCATAATCCAGCTCGTTCTCTGCCTCGAATTGCTCAATCAGATGTTTCGGAAGCGCATCCTGTGAGCGTTTGCCGCCGTCGAAAGTTTTGTTCTCCCATGGGAGAGCGGTTTTATTCTTGCCGAGCAACCAAGCGAGTATTTCAACGCTGATATCCGATTTCTCAAGTACGCCGATGAAAGCATATTTATCCAGTAAGGTTTTGAAATCGTCCTGGCCTACCCCGAGTACGCCGGCAAGATAATTCTTTCTGTTGGATAAGTGTTTCTCGATGGTTCTGGCTTTATTGCCGATATTGTTTTTCATTTCATAGCGGAACAGAGATATTTTCACTTCAAGGGGATCACGGATAAAAGAAAATGCCCAGAACCGGGGATTCTCAAGCAAGCCAGGGTATCTCTGGTCAAGATGAAAGCCATCGAGCTCGAAATGCCCGCAAAGGCAGTGTTCTGGGGTCAGAGCGTCGAGGTTGAGCCGGGCAGGGTGGTTGGTCGCCCAGCCTTGCCTGTAGTCGGGTATCAGCTTAAACCAGTCCGCAAGCAACTTAAGCACGCTTGTCCCCCCGCACTTTGGCAGGTGATGGAAGATCGGTATCTGATTCACGCTTTTGCCTGGCATTGAATTATGTTTCCGAAGTTATGCCTGCCCATTGAGGTTTGGAGTATACGAGATATGTACCATAGAGTACTTCATCTGATGCTGTCCTGCGGAATATTCCATTCCGGCAACGAGTGCCTATACTCGTGCAGAGCGAAAACAATAATTGCCCGTCGGATTCTCCGGCGGCCGTGTCGAGAGGGACGTATGATGGACAAGTCTCTGGTGACGTTCGTGCTGTTTCTGTGGGGCAGTCTGGCGCACGCGGTGGTGGTCGACCAAGACTGGAGAACCCCAGGCGATGCGAATGTATTGTATGACACAGAGGCCGGCATGCGGTGGCTTGATTTGAGCGTGACAGCCAATCTTTCGCATGACCGGGTTGTGGTGAATCTTGGTCCGGGTGGGCGGTTCGAAGGGTTTCGCTTGGCCACCCAGTCGGAGGTTCTCACGCTCTGGGCAAATGCCGGCATCACGAACACGGAGCGTGCCTGGGTGACTTATCAGTATCCCGCCGTGAACGATCTCGTGACACGACTGGGGCCCACGGTGATGGTGGAAGGGGGGCTGGTGCCCGTCGCCACGCACACGATTGGGATGGCGGAAGGTGGTCCGCCCCTGCCGGCAAACCAGCGCTGGGCGATGGAAATCACCTATGCCCCGGACGGGGTCAGCACGCGCACCTCTTCCAGCTATTACATATGGGACGTGAGTGTGGCAGATATGCATTACTCCACTTACCTTGTGCAATCTGTCCCGCTACCAGGAACATTGTGGCTTTTTGCACCCGGTGTGC
>JACREG010000077.1 GCA_016218375.1 Gammaproteobacteria bacterium | reverse complement strand
TGAACCTGTTCCTGCATGTCACCGGTCGCCGCCCGGACGGCTATCACACCCTGCAAAGCGTCTTTCAGTTCCTCGATATCGCCGACCTGATTCAGTTGCGACCCACCGCCGACGGGGCGATCCGCTTGCTGACGCCCGTGCCCGGCGTCGCGCCGGAGCACGATCTGACCGTGCGCGCCGCGCGTTTGTTGCAGGCCGAGGCCGGTGTGACTGCGGGCGTGGACATCCGGATCGACAAGCGTCTGCCCCTGGGCGGTGGCCTGGGCGGCGGCAGTTCCGATGCCGCGACCCTGTTGGTCGCGCTCAATCGTCTCTGGGGCTTGGACTGGTCCGAGGACCGGCTGGCGGAGCTCGGCTTGCGCCTGGGTGCCGATGTCCCGGTGTTCGTGCGCGGCCGGGCCGCCTGGGCCGAGGGGGTGGGCGAAATACTCACGCCGATCGAACTCCCCGAGCCTTGGTTCGTGGTCCTGGTCCCACCCGTAACAGTCTCAACCGCTGAGATTTTCTCCGCGCCAGAATTGACACGCGATACGCCGCCCATCAGAATACCCGCCTTTCTCTCGGGGGCTGGCGGCAACGATTGCGAGCCCGTGGTGCGCGCGCGTTATCCGCTGGTTGGGCAATACCTCGATTGGCTGAGCCAGTTCGGCCGCGCCCGCCTCACCGGGACCGGCGCCTGTGTATTCGCGGCCTTCACCGAGCGCGCCGCCGCGCAGCACGTGTTGCAACAACTGCCCGACGGCTGGCGCGGCTTCGTCGCGCAGGGCCGCAACCGGTCGCCGTTATATACGGGCTGAAATTTTATTGGGGCGTCGCCAAGCGGTAAGGCACGGGATTTTGATTCCCGCATACCCAGGTTCGAATCCTGGCGCCCCAGCCAATTAGTTAGCAAGTACGTGCGATAGAGGTTTTCCCGTGGCAGAAACCGAAAACCGGATGATGGTGTTCAGCGGGAACGCAAATCCGCAACTCGCACAGGACATCGTCAATTATCTGCGTATGCCCTTGGGCAAGGCGGTGGTCGACCGGTTCAGCGACGGCGAGATCATGGTCGAGATCATGGAGAACGTCCGCGGCAAGGACGTCTTCGTGCTGCAGCCGACTTGCGAGCCGACCAACGACAACCTGATGGAGTTGCTGGTCATGGTCGACGCGCTCAAGCGCTCCTCGGCCGGACGCATCACCACGGTGATTCCGTATTTCGGTTATGCGCGCCAGGATCGCCGGCCGCGTTCGGCGCGCGTGCCGATCACCGCCAAGGTGATCGCCGACATGATCTGCAAGGTTGGCGCGCATCGCGCGTTGACCGTGGATCTGCACGCCGACCAAATTCAGGGATTCTTCGATATCCCGGTGGACAATGTGTATGCCTCGCCGATTTTGCTGGGCGACATCTGGCGGCAGAAGTATCCCGACCTGATGGTGGTGTCGCCGGACGTCGGCGGCGTGGTGCGTGCCCGCGCGTTGGCCAAGCGTTTGGACGACGCCGAACTGGCGATTATCGACAAGCGCCGCCCCAAGCCGAATGTGTCCAAGGTGATGCACATCATCGGCGAGGTCGAAGGCCGCGATTGCGTGCTGGTCGACGACTTGGTGGATACCGCCGGCACGCTGTGCAAGGCCGCGCAGGCACTGAAGGATCACGGCGCGCGTCGAGTGATGGCGTACTGTACGCACCCGGTGTTGTCCGGGCCGGCCATCGAGAATCTGAATAATTCGGTGTTGGACGAATTGGTGGTGACCGACACCATTCCGCTGCGCGATGCGGCCAAGAATTGCCCGCGTATCCGCGTGCTGAGTGTCGCGGAAATGCTCGCCGAGACCATGCGCCGCATCAGCCTGGAAGAATCGGTCAGCTCGTTGTTTATGGATTGACGTTTTTTTGTGTCCCTCCCCTGGTCGCGGGGGAGGTTGTGTAACCGCCGCGCAGTGCGGCTTATGTGGAGAAGTCATCATGGGTACTACATTCGAACTGAGCGCCGAGTCGCGTAACGACATGGGGAAGGGTGCGAGCCGCCGCCTGCGTCGTACCGGCCGGGTGCCTGCCATTATCTATGGCGGCGGTGGCGAGCCGCTGGCGCTGTCGTTGAATCACAACGAGCTGATGCGCCGTCTGGAAGACGAGGCTTTTTACTCGCACATTTTGACGGTCAGCATCGATGGCAACCCGGTGCAGGCCGTGTTGCGCGATCTGCAACGTCATCCGGCGCGCCCGGTCATTCTGCACGCCGACCTGCAGCGCGTGGATGCGAACGCGACGATGCATCTGCGCGTGCCGCTGCACTTCACCGGCGTCGATATCGCGCCCGGCGTGAAGACCGCCGGCGGCCTGTTCATCCACGAGCTGAACGAAGTCGACGTCGCGTGTCTGCCGGCCAATCTGCCGGAGTTCATCGAGGTCGATGTGTCGGGCATGAACGTGGGCGATCATCTGCATCTGTCCGATCTGAAACTGCCGGCCGGCGTCGAACTGACCGAACTGCATCGCGGCGAAGGCCACGACCGGGCGGTTGCGCACATCGAGCCGCCGCGCGTGGCTGAAGAGACGGCAACACCGGCGGGCGAAGGGACGCCTGCGACCCCCGCATCCTAAGGGGGCGGCTGAGCCTTGTCCGCGGTGCAGCTCATCGTCGGGCTCGGCAATCCCGGTGCGGAATACGAACAGACCCGGCATAACGCCGGGTTCTGGTTCGTCGATGCGCTGGCCCAAACCAGTCAGTGCACTCTACGCAACGAGGCGCGCTTTCACGCCGAGGTCGGCCGTTGCACGCTGCATGGCCACGATTGCCGTTTGCAGAAACCAACCACCTTCATGAACCGCAGCGGCCAGGCGGTGATCGCACTGGTGAAATTCCTGCGTATTCCCCCGACGGAAATCCTGGTCGTCCACGATGAACTGGATCTACCGCCCGGCACCGCGCGGTTGAAAAAGGGCGGCGGCCACGGTGGGCACAACGGTCTGCGCGATCTGATCCAACATTTGGGTACGCAAGACTTCATGCGTCTGCGTATCGGCGTCGGACATCCCGGCGATCGCGATCAGGTGGTCGATTATGTATTGCATCGTCCCAGTCGCGAAGACCGCGAGCAGATCGATGCTGCTTTGCAGCGCGCGCTCGACGTCATGCCGCTGGCCGTCGCCGGCGAGTTCGAACGGGCGATGCACAAACTACACAGCGAGAAATAGTTTCCTATGGCTATCCAATGCGGCATCGTCGGTCTTCCCAACGTGGGCAAGTCGACACTCTTCAATGCGCTGACCAAGGCCGGTATTCAGGCCGAGAACTACCCGTTCTGCACCATCGAACCGAACGTCGGCGTGGTGCCGGTGCCGGATGCGCGCATGGATCAGTTGTCGGCCATCGTCAAACCGCAGAAGGTGCAGCCGGCCGTGGTGGATTTCGTCGACATCGCCGGCTTGGTGGCGGGCGCCTCCAAGGGCGAAGGGCTGGGCAATAAATTTCTCGCCAACATCCGAGAGTGCGACGCCATCGCGCATGTGGTGCGCTGCTTCGAAGACGACAACGTGATTCACGTCGCCGGCAAGGTCGATCCGCTGTCGGACATCGAAGTCATCAACACCGAATTGGCGCTCGCCGATCTTGAATCGGTGGAGAAGGCAACGTTGCGCGCGGGCAAAGTCGCCAAGACCGGCGACAAAGCCGCCAAGATCAAATTGGAACTGTTGGAGAGAGTGCGCGCGCAACTCGATACCGGCAAGCCGGTGCGCGCACTGCACCTCAGCACCGACGAGCTGGCGATGATTTACGATCTGCATTTGCTCACCATCAAGCCGACCATGTACATCGCCAACGTCGCCGAAGACGGTTTCGAGAACAATCCCCGGCTCGACACTGTGCGTAAATTCGCCGTCGATGAAGGTTCCGAAGTGGTGCCGGTGTGCGCCGCCATCGAAGCCGAGCTGGTCGAACTCGACGAAAGCGAGCGCGGCGCGTTCCTGGCCGAGATGGGCCTGGACGAGCCGGGTCTCAACCGCGTGATCCGCGCCGGTTATAAGCTGCTCGGCTTGCAGACCTATTTCACCGCCGGCGTCAAAGA
>JACREG010000076.1 GCA_016218375.1 Gammaproteobacteria bacterium | reverse complement strand
TCGCTGATCGACGGCATCAAGCGCGCCACCGACGTGATGATCGCCGGCAAGATCTGCGTGGTGCTCGGCTACGGCGACGTCGGCAAGGGTTGCGCGCAGGCCTTCCGCGGCATGGGCGCCACCACCTGGATCACCGAGATCGATCCGATCTGCGCGCTGCAAGCGGCGATGGAAGGCTATCGCGTCGTGACCATGGACGAGGCCTGCAAGCTCGGCGACATTTTCGTCACCACCACCGGCAACGAGAACGTCATCGTCCACGATCACATGGCGGCGATGAAAGACGAGTCCATCGTCTGCAACATCGGCCACTTCGACTCCGAGATCGACATCGCCTCGCTGGAAAAATATCAGTGGGAAGAGATCAAGCCGCAGGTCGATCACGTGATCTTCCCCGACGGCAAGAAAATCATCGTGCTGGCCAAGGGCCGCTTGGTGAACCTCGGCTGCGCCACCGGCCACCCGAGCTTCGTGATGTCGGCGTCGTTCACCAATCAGGTAATGGCACAGATGGAACTGTTCAGCCGCGGCGAGAACTACGAGAAGAAGGTCTACGTGCTGCCGAAGATCCTCGACGAAAAAGTCGCGCACCTGCACCTAAAGAAGATCGGCGCTCACCTGACGCGACTTTCGCAGGCCCAGGCTGACTACATCGGCGTACCGATGGACGGGCCGTACAAACCGAATCACTATCGGTATTGATTTAAAGTTGATTTGAACCGCCAAGGCGCAGAGACCGCCAAGAAGAGCGATATTGGAACCGCCAAGGCGCCAAGGCGCCAAGGAAAATCGAATTAATGTGAATAATGGTTCGGCAGCGTCTGCCTAATTATGTTTCACACTGATCGCACGGGTTTCATTTTCGAACATTGTTTTTCTTGGCGCCTTGGCGCCTTGGCGGTTCCAAACGGATTTTCTTCGCGCCTTGGCGGTTCACCAACATGCAATCACAGCAGAAATTCCCGCGCGTCTTCAGTTTCGAATTCTTCCCGCCCAAGTCCGACGAGGGCGCGGAAAAACTGCGCGGTGTACGCGCCGAACTCGCCGCGCTCAAGCCGCGCTTCTTTTCGGTGACCTTCGGTGCCGGCGGCTCTACGCGCGACCGCACCTTCGACACCGTCACGGAGATCCAGCGCGATTCCGGCATCGACGCCGCGCCGCATCTGTCCTGCATCGGCTCGACCAAGGACAACATTCGCGAACTGTTGAACGCCTATCGCGAGGCGGGCATCCATCAGATCGTCGCCCTGCGCGGCGACATGCCCTCGGGCATGCGCGAGGCGGGCGAGTTCCGCTATGCCAACGAACTGGTGGACTTCATCCGCGCCGAGACCGGCAAGCACTTTCACATCGAAGTCGCCGCCTACCCGGAGTTCCATCCGCAGGCCGCGAGCGCCGAGAAGGATCTGGCCAACTTCAAACGTAAAGTCGATGCCGGCGCCGACAGCGCCATCACTCAGTATTTCTACAACCCCTACGCCTATTTTCGCTTTGTCGACAGTTGCGAAAAGATCGGCGTGGATTTACCCATCGTGCCGGGCATTATGCCGATCACCAATTACACGCAACTGGCACGCTTCTCCGATGCCTGCGGCGCGGAGATCCCGCGTTGGGTGCGCAAACGCCTGGAAGGTTTCGGTGACGACAAGGAATCCATCCGCGCCTTTGGTGAGGACGTGGTCAGCGAAATGTGCCGCATCCTGCTCGACCAGGGCGCACCGGGCCTGCATTTCTACACCATGAACGTTGCGGGTCCGACGGTGGCGTTATGGAAAAATCTGGGACTGGACATGGGACTGGGCGGCTAAAAGACTTCGATGCATGCCCACACCGCGCATCTATCTGCCTATTGCACTGCACCCCGGCATCGACGTCGCACTGGATGCACGCGCGGTCGGGCATGTGGTCCGGGTGTTGCGGCTGCGCGCAGGCGATGAACTGATTCTGTTCAATGGCAGCGGCACTGACGAATACCGCGCGCAATTGCTCGACGTGCGCAAAGACTCCGCGATTTGCCGCATTCTCAGCCAACACTCACACCACACCGAATCGCCACTGACTCTCGAACTTGCGCAAGGCATCTCGCGCGGCGAGCGCATGGACTACACCATTCAGAAAACCGTCGAACTCGGCGTGCAGCGCATCGTGCCGCTGTCCACCGAACGCAGTCAGGTCAAACTCAGCGGCGAGCGCGAAGAAAAACGACTCCAGCACTGGCAAGGCATTATCCTGCATGCCTGCGAGCAATCCGGCCGCACTACGCTTCCGGAGCTGCTGCCGGTGCAGCGACTGGATCACTGGCTGACCCATCGCACACGCATGACGCAGGCGTTGTTTCTCGATCCCGAGGGCGATGTGAGCGTCAGTAGTTTGTCCGGCCCGGTGACTTCGGTGAGCCTGTTGGTCGGACCGGAAGGCGGCTTGAGTCCGGCCGAACGCGACCTGGCGATTGCGGGGGGATTTCTACGTCTGCGCCTCGGTCCGCGCGTGCTGCGCACCGAGACCGCGGCGCTGGTCGCGCTCGCGGCCTTACAGGGAATTTGGGGGGATTTGCGCTAAACGAAGCCGGGGACAGATTTAAAATCTGTCCCCTTGTTTGAATGTAGTCAGGCCACCTGTTGCCAGCACTCCGCGACGACCGACTCTAGCGCACTCAGATCGGGGATGAAGGCTTGAATGTCGCCGATCTGCACCTGCGACAACAAACCTTCGCCGGCCTCGGCGGACAATTCCTGAATACTCTCCACATTGATGCGCTTGAGCTGCGGAATACCTGCCGTGACCAACGCATAGAACTGCAATCCGCCGTCGGGCCGCACGGTGTTGATGACCGCGATTCGCGTCTGCCCGAGCGCGCTCTCGTTGTGAATGCCCTGCAAACGATCATAGGAGATCAGTGGAATATTCAGACCGCGCCAACTGATCGCACCGAGTAACCACTCCGGCGCGGCGTCGATGGCGCGCGGACGCAGATACGGTATGACTTCCGCGACCGCCACATTCGGCAGCAACAGATTGCGGCCCTGCAACGGGATAATCAGCGTGCGAATGGAATCCTGTAGCGTCGATTGCATCATTGCTCTCCTAAATGAATGCCGGGCGTCTCAGCTCGCGCCGGCCTGGACACCGAACCGGGCTTCCATACGCAAGGCCAGTTCTTCCGGTGTACCGCTGAATTCCACCACACCGCGGCGACGCGTGGCATCGGGCATACTGCCGATGACGCAACTGGCCGCATCCTGTGCCCACACCTGTCCACCGGCGGCGCTGATGGTAACGGCGCCCAAGGCGCCATCCTCACCCATGCCGCTGAAGACGATAGTGCCGGCATTGCGTCCGTAACAACGCGCCACTTCTTCCATCACTTCGTCGATACACGGCTTGTACGGTCCGCGGGTCGGCTCGTCGCGCAATTCGACGACGCCCGCCTCGGTCAACGCGAAGCGACGGTCGATCGGCACCAGAATCACTTCGCGGGCACGCACGGTCCGACCTTCTTCGGCGGGCATCACCCGCAAGGGCGTCACCCGTCCTAATTGTTCCGCCAGCAAAGGCACGAACGGTTTGCCGATATGCTGCGCGATCACGAAACCGATCGGCAGTGTGTCGGGCAGCTTGCTCAGAAACTGTTTGAGTGCCTGCGGCCCGCCGAGCGACGCCCCCAACACCCAGACCATCTGCGCCGGCGCCGTGGGATCGCTGCCTGGCGTGACGACCCGCAGCGCCGGTCGTGTCTTGCCTGTCGTTTCGCTCGCCGCGACCTCAACCGGTTGCGCGCCGCGTTGCGTCGTTTGCGCGGGGTGGGGCTGGTGGGCTTGAGCCAGACTCGCCAGCTTGGCGATCAGTTTTCGTCCCCAGCCGCCACCACCGGGCACGCCACCCTCGTTGAACAGGATGGGCACCGAGGAAAATTCGATCAGCGCCTCCAGGCGGTCCATCTCCTGGCTGGTGCTCTCGTCCAGATTGACCAGCAGGACATCCACCGTCTCCGTGCCGACGGCCTGCGGATCGTAATCGCCGATCGCCTGTTCCAATATCACATGCAGACCGCCCGCCTCCAGCAACTCCTTGAGGTTCTTTCCCTGCGTGGCCTGCTCCGCGATCAATGCAACGCGCAATGCTCGCGGCATCGCATCAGCCATTGACGCTCTGCTCCTCGGCCAGCTCGCGGATGGTCCCCAGCAGCTCGGTTTCCTGGAACGGTTTGCCCAAGTAGCGATCCACGCCGATTTCCATCGCGCGCTTGCGGTGTTTGTCGCCGGTGCGCGAGGTAATCATAATCATCGGGATGCCGCGCAGACGCGGCTCGTTGCGCACATGCGTGGCCAGCTCGAAACCGTCCATGCGCGGCATTTCGATATCCAGCAGCATGATATCCGGAATGTGCTCTTGCAGTTTGGCCACCGCGTCGACGCCGTCTTTCGCGGTAATCACCTGCATGTCGTTGCGCTCCAACAGTCGGGTCGTGACCTTGCGCACGGTGATGGAGTCGTCGACCACCATGACCGTCAGCGTGCGCGCCTTGCGGGCCTCGGCCACCGGGGCGACGCGTTCGGCATACAGGGAAACACCGCCGGTACGCAGCAGACCGCCCAGGTCGAGAATCAACACCACCCGGCCATCGCCGAGAATGGTCGCGCCGGAAATGCCGCGCACGGTACTGATCTGCGGACCGACCGATTTGACCACCGTCTCGCGGCTGCCGAGCAGGGATTCGACCTGCAAGGCCATGCGATGATCGCCGGAGCGCACCAGCAACACCGGCAAACGTTTCGACGAACCCTGCCCCAACACCGGCGCACCCTGCCCCAGCAAACTGCCCAGGTTATGCACCGGGTAGGAATGACCGGCGTATTCGAAACGGGAACCGGCATCGTCGATATAGCGGGACAGATCGTCCTGAGTCATGCGCACGATGCCTTCGATACCGCTCAAGGGAATGGCATAGATTTCCTCGTGCACCTGCACCAGCAGCGCCTGGCTGATGGCCAGCGTGAACGGCAGACGGATAGTGAAGGTCGTGCCCTGACCAAAGCTGGAATCGATGTGCAGCGAACCGCCCAACTGCTTCACTTCGCTGTTCACCACATCCATGCCGACGCCGCGACCGGCGATCTGCTAGACCTGTTCGGCGGTGCTGAAGCCGGTTTCCAGAATGAACTGCATGACGTCGTGGTCGCTGATTTCGGCATCGTCGACAATCATGCCGCGTTCCTTGGCCTTGCGGCGGATCGCGGCGATGTTGATGCCGGCGCCATCGTCGGCCATCTTGATGACCACTTCGGAACCGTCGCGCATCAAGCTGACCTTGAGGTTGCCGGACTCGCGTTTGCCGGCGGCGCGGCGCTGTTCCGGCATCTCGATGCCGTGCGCGATGGCGTTGCGCAACATGTGTTCGAGCGGCGCGATGATACGGTCGATGACGGTGCGGTCCATCTCGCCTTCGGCACCTTCCAGACTCAGTTCCGCGCGCTTGCCCAGCTCCTGGCAGGCTTGACGCACGATACGGCGCATACGCGGCGCCAAGCCGGAGAACGGCACCATGCGCGTGCGCATCAGGCCTTCCTGCAACTCGGTATTCACGCGCGACTGTTGCAGCAACAGGGTTTCCGATTCGCGGGTGACGTTGTCCAGCAGGCCCTGAATACTGACCAAGTCGCCGATACTTTCCAGCATCGAGCGCGACAATTGTTGTAAGTGCGAGTAGCGATCCATTTCCAGCGGATCGAATTGTTCCTCGGAGCCGGTGCCCTCGCGCTCGTAGCGGAACAGCACCTGTGCCTCGGTTTCGATTTCGACTTGACGCAGTTGATCGCGCAGACGCACCACGGTCTGGCCGAGCTCGGACAGATTGAAGCGCATGCTGCCGACCTGCTGTTCCATACGTGACCGATAAATACTGATCTCGCCGGCGAAGTTGACCATGTTATCCAGCAAGTCGGCGCGTACCCGCACCAGCTCCTGCTGAACACGGCCGGTAAATTTCTGCATGTCTTCGCCGACCGCGATGGCATCGACCTCTTCCACCGTCGCCGGGCGCGGCGCCGCGGACGTTTCGACCGGCGCGGGCATCGGCGTAACCGCCGCGACGGATTCCGGCAGCGGCTGTCCGTGACGTAAGGCTTCGAGCTGGTCGATGATGCCGGTCGCGGAACGCATGGGCCGCTGCGCACGCACCGCTTCCAGCATGTGCACCAGGCGGTCCTGCGCCACCAGCAAGAGATCGAACAACGTCTGGCTCGGCGCGACCTGGCCGTCGACGACGGCGATCAACAGCGATTCCAGGGCATGACTCAAATCGCCGATGGCGCCGATGTTCGCCATGCGCGCACCGCCCTTGAGGGTGTGCAAATGGCGTTGCAACTCCGCCATCGGGGCATTGTCTTCGGCCGCGCCCATCCAATGTTGCAAGGTGGTATCGATGGCGCCGAGAATCTCATCGCCTTCTTCCAGGAACACTTCGAGCAGATCCGCATCGGCGTCCCGGTAATCGAAGGTGACCCATTCGCCTTCCGCCACGACGGCCGGAACCACCGTGGGCGCAACGTTCTGCGCGGCCACCTCAGGCATAGGTGCGGACATGGGCTCCGACATCTCGGGTGCAACGGACGAGTCGGCGACAGCCTCTGCTTCCACCACGTCCGTCATTTCTGCCCGAACTTCTATCGGGACTTCTATCTGGACTTCTGTCGAAACCTCTTCTGGAATCTCGTCCATGAAGGCGGCAAACGGATCGCTGTCTTCGGCGACGGCGAAATCCATCGGCTCAGCGTATTCGCCGGTGAGTGCCGTATCGAACGGGTCTATGGATTCCCATTTGAGTTCGGGCTCGAGTTCGGGCCCGAGCTCTGGCTCGGCGAAGGCATCCATTGCATCGGCGGCCACTTCAGATACAGCCGGCCATTCCAAGGTGCCGAGCGTGGCCTCGATCGGAGCAAACTGGTCCAGCACTTCGGCGACAGGCTGGAATTCGGCCGGCATCTCGGCGGTCGGCTCGATATCGTCCTGCTCGGACGGCACTTCCGCAGACGGAATGTGCGCGACGTTTTGGGTGGCGCGGGGCAACGCGGCAATGGCTTCGACGAGTTCCGCATAGGGCGTCTGTACACCCTCCGGGGCATTCAGTTCGACCAGCAGCGCTTCGACGACCTGCATTGCCTGTTCGGTCAGATCCATGCCGTCATTGCACATCGGCAACTGGTCGTTGCGCAGCGCCTTGGCGTATTTCTCGATTTCGTAGGCGATCTCGGCAATGATCTCGGCGCCCGCCATGCGCGCGCTGCCATGCAGGGTATGCAGGGCTCGCATCAAATCGTCGGTGATACGGCATTCGGCACCTTGCGCGCGGCAGCACGCCAGATAGCCGCGGATCGTCGCAATATGATCGTAAGATTCGGCGCTGAAGATGTCGTAGAGCACCGGGTCGATGCCGCCCCCGAACTCACTCACGCCTTCACTCGTGATCTCATGCTCGATCTCGTAGGCGGTAAATTCGTCTTGCGCGTGCGCCTCCATGGCGAAGGGGTCCACCTCATGCCGATCGGCTGAGAACTGCGCGATATCCAGTTCCGCTACCGCGATCTCGGGTGACGCGGCAGCCACCGCCGCCTCTGCCGCAATATCCAGACACCCCAAGGTCACCGGCTCACCACGACTCAGCGCATGCGCCATGTTCATCAAGGCTTCGACCGGCTGCGTCGTCGCCGCACCGGAGCGAATCTGGGCAATCAGTTCCGGCAGCGCCGGCAGCGCGCGTTCCAGCAAACCGCACACCGTTTCGTTGCGTGGCAACGCACCATCCAACACCCGGTTGAGCAGACTCTCGAAGCCCCAGGCGAACTCGCCCAGGCGCAAGGCACCGACCAGACGGCCACTGCCCTTGAGGGTGTGGAAGGAGCGGCGCATCGTCGTCAGCGCGTCCTTATCCTGCTCGTCGGCCAGCCAACGCGGCAGGCAATCGCTGATGTTGGCGAATTCCTCGTCGGCCTCTTCGAGGAAGATCTCCAGAATTTCCTCGTCGATATCCTCGGCCAGCACGTTGTGCGTCGGCGCTGCCGCAACCGGCGGCGCGGACTCTATGGGTTGGAGTTCGACGACAGGCGCTGCGACGGCGGTCACTTCGGGCGCGGCGTCCGCCATGCCTTCGGGCAGCGTCTCCTCGGACAGCGTAAAGACGTCTTCGGCCACGGCAAAGGCGTCCATCGCCTCTACCAGCTCGATGTTCTCGTCCGCCTCGGATGCGAGTGTCTCAAATGCGTCTTCCTCGACGGTGAAGGCATCCAGCGTCGCGGACAATTCGGACGTGGCGTCCGCCGCCCCGGCTTCGATTCCAGCCTCGGTCGCGGCTTCGGTAACGCCAAACGCAGCGTCGTCCACAGCGAAATCCGTATCTTCCATGCCCAAGGCCTCGGCCCGATAGTCGTAGGCGGGCTCTTCGGCGACAACTGTCGGGGCGCCGTTCTCCGCGGCCGGTTGAGTCACGGCCTGACTCAGGCGCGCCAGACTCTTTTCCGCAACTTCCAGGACGGTGTGTCCGAACAGACGGCCTTCGCGCAGATTCTCCAGATAGTATTCGACGCTGGAGATGGCATCGGCGAGATCGTCCAATGCGGACGCCACCGGCAACTGCCGTTCGCTCAGCATGCGTTCGGCGACATAGCCGCGCACGGCATCGACGAGATCAGCCGCGCGTTGTTCGTTGAGCAGCAACAAGCTGCCCTTGATCTGGTGGAACAACTGCGGAACCTTCTCCAGCACCGAGAAGTCCGCCGTGTTCTCCATGAAGGCCAGGATCGCATCCTTGGTCTGGACGATATCGCGGAGCGCTTCGTCGGCGACCACACCACGCACCTGATTGAATTCCGCTTCCGGCAACGCCAGCGTACCGGGCTGTTCGGCGGCGGCAGGGGCTTCCGGTTCCGGCGCGCCACCCTGCACCAAACCTTCCAGCGCGGATTCGACATACAGCAGGGCGCTGGCGATATCCATCAGACCGATTTCTTCCGCTTCGCGACGTCCGGCGACCATGTCCACCGTGGCCTGCGCCTGTTCCTGTGCCACTTTGCGCAAGGCGCCGAGACCCAGCATACCCAAAGTGTCTGCGATCCGGCTCAGGGTATCGGCGGCCGGTTGTAAATCGGTCACGGCCTTGCGGCCGCCGCGCAGGAACAGATCCAGCGCATCCTTCACCCGCGTCAGGTCTTCCTTGATGGCCAGGGAAACCGTCTGCATGAGTTCGGCATTGTGGCCGGTCAGACTCTGCTGCGCGCGCTCCAATTCCTCGCTGTCCGGCAACAGCGCGCCGAGTTTGTACGTTGCTTTAATCAGACTGACCGGTTCGCCGCCGTCTTTCGCGCGCGCCACATAGAACAACAGATTCTTCAATAGATCCGCGGGCGGGTTGGGCAGCAAGGCCGCCTCGCCCTCGTCGATGATGCGTTTGATCTGGCGGTCGACCTGCCCCAACAGCAGCCGGGTGGCCATGCTGGTTTCCAGCCAACCTTCGCGCAGCGCGGCGATCATGCCGCCGGCGACCCACCACAAACGCTGCGTGGCCTCTTGCGCGCAGGCGGCCTGAATCGCATCGAGCGCATCGCCCAGACGTTGCAGATTGGTGGCGACATCTTTATTGCGGAACCAGCCGAGCAAGGCCACTTGATAGCCGTGGCGCTGTTTACGCACGGCGGTCGGCAGGTCTTCGCCACGGTTGTCCCGCCGCGCGGCCAACGGCAGCGGCAGACTCAAATCCGGCGAGAACAGCGCGTTCTCCGACAACAATTTCTGCCCGCGGATGGCGCGCAGATCATTCAGCAGTGGCAACAACACCAGCGGCAGATCGCGGCCGCCGGCGATTAAGCGTTCGAGATAATCCGGTAATTGCAGCGCACCGCGCATGACGAGCTCATACGCTTCCTGCTTCTGGCCAACGCCGTCGGCGAGCAGCGCCTCGACCACCTGTTCCATTTCTTCGGCGAGCAAGGCCGCGCCGTACAGTTCCACCATCTGCAAGGTACCGTGCACCTGATGCAGATGCACCGCGCAGAAGCGCAGTTGCGATTCGTCGCCAGGATTCTCGACGTAGGCCTCCAGCGCCTGCCGGGCCTGCTTGAGGGTCGCGTCGAGTTCCTGCTTGACCCACTTGACGGTGCTGTAATCGATAGCTTCGTTCATTATGTTCCCTTTACGCTCGCCGTACCGGCCACTTGGCGTCGAAACGCCAAAGTTCCCTCAAAACGTATGCGTTCGAATTCCGAATGCGCCCAGCACGGCATATCCGCTGGTCCCAGCACCAACACGCCACCCGGCGCGAGACGTTGAGCCAGCATGTCCAGAATCTGCAAGCGCTGGTAACGCGGAAAATAGATCAGCATGTTCTGGCAATAAATCAAATCCAGATTGCTCACTGGAAAACCGCGGGCTTCCAGGATGTTCAACTGCGCAAAGCAGATGCGCCGCCGCAGCGACTCCGCGATCCGCCAGTGGTCATCGCCCGTGTCCACGCAAAAACGCGCGCGGTATTCCGGCGCGACGCCAGCCATGCGCCGTTCGGTGTAGCTGCCCTCGCGCGCCGACTGCAACGCCGGTCGACTGATGTCGGTGGCGGTGATGCCGAACAACTGGTCGCTGCCCGCCTGGTCGAGATAACGCTGTATCAACATCGCCAGGGTATAGGGCTCTTCACCGGTCGAACAGCCCAGACTCCATACCTGGAATCCCGTTGCCTTAGCCGTGTTACGCGCGACAAAGGCCGGCAGTACCTCGTCCGTGAGCAGTTGCAACGACGGCGCATGGCGGAAGAACGCCGTCTCGTGAACCGTGAGACGATCCACCAACTGCGACCACTCCTGCGACACGCCGCGCTCGTTGGCGAGCAGTCGGTAATAGCCGTCGTAGTCGGCAATGCCAAGCTGCTGCATACGTCCGCGCAACCCAGCGCCCAGAAAGGCGTGGCGCTCGACCGGGATCGTAATCCCGGTGCGATGCTCCACCAGATCCGCCCACCGTTGCATGCGCACGTCGTCAAGCGCCGGCGCGCGGTCCGCCATAACACTCCAGTCTGCCGGTTGCGCCAGGAACATCGTCGCCCCACTCGTCGCGTATCTGCCCGATATTCCGTTTGCTTACTCAGGCAGCTTGAAGCCAGCCACCGACCGCCGCAGATCGTTCGCCAATTCGGTCAAGTTACCGATCGACGCCGCGGTTTCGTTGGTGCCGGCATTGGTCTGGGTGGTGATCTCCTGAATGACGTTCATGGTGTTGGAAATCTCGCCGGCCGCCTTGGACTGCTGACCCGCGGTGGACGAGATGTTCTCGATCAATTCCGCCAAGCTCGCGGACACCTTCACGATCTCTTCGAGCGAGTCGCCGGCATCCTCGGCCAGACGCGCGCCGTTCACCACGCCCGCGGTACTGTGCTCCATGGAAATCACCGCCTCGTTGGTGTCGGTCTGAATGGTCTTCACCAACGCCTCGATCTGCTTGGTCGCGTTCGATGAACGTTCCGCCAAGCGCTGCACTTCGTCGGCAACCACCGCGAAACCGCGGCCCGCCTCGCCGGCCATGGCCGCCTGAATGGCGGCGTTCAAGGCCAGAATGTTGGTCTGCTCGGCGATGTCGTTGATCAGTTCCACGATGTCGCCGATTTCCTGCGAGGATTCACCGAGACGTTTGATGCGTTTCGACGTCTCCTGGATCTGCTCGCGAATCGAGTCCATGCCTTCGATGGTGCGACGCACGGCCTTACCGCCCTTGTTGGCGATTTCCACCGATTTCTGCGCAACGCCCGCGGACTCCTTGGCATTCTGCGACACTTCGCTGATGGACACGGCCATCTCGTTGATAGCGGTGCTCGCCGTGGTGATTTCCGCGGCCTGATGCTCACTCGCCTCGGCCAGCTTGATAGCGGTGGACTTGGCTTGTCCCGCGCCGCCGGCCACCTGCTCGGATGTGGTGTTGATGGTCTCGACCACATCGCGCAAGGCGTCGATGGTGAAATTCACCGAGTCGGAAATCGCGCCGGTGATGTCTTCGGTCACCGTGGCGTACTGGGTCAAGTCGCCGTCGGCCAGATTACCCATCTCGTCGAGCAGGCGCAGAATGGCCGCCTGGTTCCGCTTGTTGATGGACTCGGCCGCGTCGCGACGGGTATCCGCCTCACGCTTCAGATTCACACCCAACAACACCAGGAAGGCCAGTGCCACGCCGCCGAACATGTACGCGATTTCGTTTTTCACGAAGCGCTTTTCCGGCGCGCGGGCATAGGCGTTCTGCAAGGCCAGGCTGGACGCGAACAGCTCGTCGGACATGCGCGCCGCATCGCGGGCCGCGGTCTGCACGGCTTGCAACGCCTCGGCGTTATCCAACAGTTCGCCGACGTAGTCGGACACCACCGTGAACTGCATGGACGAGTTGAACAGTTTGCCCTGCACGTCCTTGTCGTCGATCTTGCCGATCTTGTCGTTGCCGCGCACCATGCCTTCCATCACAGCGCCGTATTCCTCGACGTCGTTGGCGAACTGCTCGGTCGCCGTCTCGCCACCCTGGCCGGACAACACGCTGTTGAGGTTGTTGACGATACGCTGCGACAGCATCAACTGGCGGCTGGCCACTTTGACCTGAGTCTGCGACGCACCCTTGGCGACCAAAATGTTCACGACGTCTTCGTCGTTCTTGGACAGTGCCGGCATCTGCTCGTTGATGGCGCCGACCGCCTCGCTCAACAGCAGCACCAAGTCCTTGCCACCGAGCACGGTGTTGATCGACTCGCCGAACGTGGCCCATTTGGTCTCGGTATCGGCCAGTGCCTTGTCGGCTTCGCCCTTGGTGGGCGGCAGACTGGTGGCGACGTTACCGCTGCGCAGATAGCTCAGGGTCTGACCGAAACGGTCGCGGTATTTGGTGACCTGGTCGAAGGCCTCCTTGCTGCCGCTGGACGCTTCCAACGTGTACTTGGCGATTCGCTGCGAGAGCACCTGCTGCTCGCCGGCGTAACCGGTATATTCCTTGTCGAATCCCGCCAGGCGTCCCATATACCAGAACACCAGGAACATAATGGCGATCGACACCAGCAGGCCACCGATCAGAAAACCGATGCTTTTGCTGGCGCCGCGTTTGACGGATGCCTCTTTCACTGTACTCATCACGCTGTCTCCTGACCCTGAATTAACTCTCCAAAACCCATTCGCGAACCGCCGGCCAACGTCAATCCCGCCCGGCCGGTCGCGCCGAAACCCGCTACCGAATCGTCAGATTGCCGCCTGCAGAAACTGCGGCGTCTCCGCCAGTTGCCGCATGCTGAACACACCCCAGTGCTCGTCGCCCACGTAAAATCCGAATTGCAGATACGGCGCCAGCGCCGCATCCACGCTCGGCAGATCGTCGGTGCGCTGCTCCGGGCTGAAATGTTTCAGCCCCAGCACTTCGTCGACGACCAGCCCGGAAAACACACCTTTGTGATTGACCACCAGCACCCGGCTGTGGCGGTTCGGAATACCGTCCTGCCCGTTGAGGTAGCCTTGCAGATCCATGATCGGCAGCAGATTGCCGCGCACATTGGCGATGCCGCGCACCCAGTTCTTCGAGCCCGGCACCTTGGCCATGCCCGGGTAGGTGAGAATTTCCACCACATGATCGAGCGGCGCCACCAAACGCAACGCGCCCAGGCGGAAGCCGATGCCCATCCAGTCTTCTTTGACTTCGATCTGGCGGGGCAGCTCGTGGGCGTGCGTGCGGCACTGCGCTTCGAGTTCGTGCAGCAACTGCAACGGACGGTTATTGTGTTCTTGCGTCATTCGGCACACCTCCCTGGCGGTAACGGGGCCACCGGCGGTCTCAACCGCCCAACGCACTCTTGATCTTGCCGATCAGATCGCCCTCGGCGACCGGCTTGCTGATGTAATCCTTGGCGCCCTGGCGCATGCCCCAGACGCGATCCGTCTCCTGATCCTTGGTGGTGCAGATAATCACCGGAATGGTCGCGGTGTCGGCGCCCTTGGTCAGTTGACGGGTAGCCTGGAAACCATTCAGGCCGGGCATGACCACATCCATCAGCACCAGGTCGGGCTTCTCCGCCTTGGCCACTTCGACACCTTCCTCGCCGCTGGTCGCGGTGAGGGTCTGGAAACCGTTCTTCTCCAGCATGCTTTTCAGCACATGCATCTCGGTCGGCGAATCGTCCACAATCAGAATACACGTCATGAGTTGTCTCCTAAGTTCACCTGGCACGCACCACCCGGTGCGGGCTGTTCCATGTTATCGCCCCGCTGGCGGGAAGATTTACAAGGTTGTTGAAAAACGAGCTGCCGCTCTCCCGGTTATGCCGCCACCGCTCAATCGCGGTGGACATGGCGCTTGATGGCGCCCAGCAATTCCTCTTTGGCGAACGGCTTGGTGAGATATTCTTCCGAGCCGACGATGCGACCGCGCGCGCGGTCGAATAAACCGTCCTTCGACGACAGCATGATGACCGGCGTGCCTTTGAACGCCTGGTTATGCTTGATCAGGGCGCAGGTCTGATAACCGTCGAGTCGCGGCATCATGATGTCGACGAAAATGACGTCCGGCCGGTGATCGGCGATCTTGGCCAACGCCTCGAAACCGTCGGTCGCCGTGAACACCTCGCAGCCGGCCTTTTTCAGCAAGGTCTCGGCGGTGCGGCGAATGGTCTTGGAATCGTCGATGACCATCACTTTCAGGCCGGCGAGTTCGCCGTCGAATGCGCTGTCCGGGCTCGATTCCGCGGCGCCTCCGAGCGGTTCCATATCCAGATCCGTAGATAAAATATTTTGCATAACGGAATGTTATCTCTTACTGTAGACGACCTTACGGGAACGCGTCCTTGTCCTCGCGTGCGCCAGTTTTCTTACGCCCGTTAAGCCCGAGAGCCTCCCTTCGCCCGCGCGGCCGGCACCGATAAATTTCCTGGTTGCCTTGGGGGTTAGTACCAACCAACCCGATTTACTTTAATATTGCCGGTATCCCCGTCCCCTCTTAGCGTCAAGCAAACAGCAAACTTTATGCCCGCCGATCCGTTGCATGCCGTCCCGCACCTCACGACCGCGCTCACCGGTCCCTTGCAGCAAATCGAGTCGCTGCTGCTGACCGAGCAGAACCGCATCGAAACTTGGCTGCGCGCCGAATGGCGCAAGACCCCCGCGCCGCTGTACACCTCGGTGGACCTGCGCAATGCCGGCTTCAAACTCGCGCCGGTCGACACCAATCTGTTTCCCGCCGGCTTCAACAATCTGAACCCGGCCTTCCTGCCGCTGTGCGTGCAGGCCATGCAGGCCAAGATCGAGCAGCTCTGCGAAACCGCCAGCAATATCCTGCTGATCCCCGAGGACCACACCCGCAACCTGTTCTATCTGGAAAGCCTGGCCACGCTGCGGGATATCATCCTCAAGGGCGGCTACCAGGTACGCATCGGCTCCTTGCGCCCGGACCTGAAGACGGCGGAACAGATCGACCTGCCCTCGGGCCGCTCGGTGCGCCTGGAACCGCTGATCCGCCGCGACAACCGTGTGGGTGTGGCCGACTACGATGCCTGTCTGGTGATTCTCAACAACGACCTGATTACGGGCGTGCCCGAACAGTTGCGCGACATCGAGCAGACCGTGGTGCCGCCACCCGGACTCGGCTGGTCGCACCGGCTGAAATCGGGGCACTTCAAGCATTACAACAATGTCGCCACCGAATTCGCCCAACTGCTCGACATCGATCCCTGGCTTATCAACCCGCAATTCCGCAATTGCGGCGAACTGGATTTCAAGAAGAACGAGGGCGAGAACTGCCTGCTGCGCAATGTCGAAGCGCTGCTGGAAAGCGTGCAGAAGAAATACGACGAGTACGCCATCGACATGCCGCCGTTCGTGGTCATCAAGGCCGACGCCGGCACCTACGGCATGGGCATCATCTCGGTGAGCAGCATCGACGAGGTGAAGAGTCTCAACCGCAAGCAACGCACCAAGATGGCGTCGATGAAAGGCGGCACCAGCGTCACCAAGGTCATCCTGCAAGAAGGCGTCTACACCTTCGAAACCTGGGGCCGCATGCAGGCAGTGGCCGAGCCGGTGGTGTACATGGTCGATCATTTCGTCGTTGGCGGCTTCTACCGCGTACACACCGAGCGCGGCATCAACGAGAACCTCAACGCGCCCGGCATGCACTTCGAGCCCTTGGCCTTCGTCGAGCCGTGCAACACACCCGACCGCAGCCGCGAACCCGACGCCGAGCCGAACCGGTTCTATGCCTACGGCGTGATCGCGCGTCTGGCCATGCTGGCCGCCGCGCGCGAACTCGCCGAACACAACAACGCCCAATAGGACACGCCATGCTCCGCCTCGGCATCCTCATGGACCCGATCGGGTCGATCAAGATCAAAAAGGACAGCAGCTTCGCCATGCTGCTGGCCGCGCAAAAACGCGGCTGGGAACTGCTGTATATGGAACAGCCCGATCTGTTCCTGCGCGACGGCCGCGTGTACGCGCATCTGCGCACGCTGCGCGTCAATGACGATCCGAAAGACTGGTTCGAACTCGACGCGCCGCACACCGAGGCGTTGGAACGGCTGGACATCCTGCTCATGCGCAAGGACCCGCCCTTCGACATGGAATACATCTACACCACGCATCTGCTCGACCGCGCCGCGGCCGAGGGCGTGCTGGTAGCGAATAACCCGGCCAGCCTGCGCGACTGCAACGAAAAGCTCTACACCGCGTGGTTCCCGGACTGCTGTGCACCGACGCTGGTCACGCGCAACGCCGCGCAGTTCCGCGAATTCCTTGCCGAGCACGGCGACATCGTCATGAAGCCGCTGCACGGCATGGGCGGCGCATCGATCTTTCGCGTGCGCGCCGACGACCCCAACACCGGCGTCATTCTGGAAACGCTCACCGAACACGGCAGTCGTTTCGCCATGGCGCAGCGCTTCATCCCGGAGATCAGCGCCGGCGACAAACGCATCCTGATGATCGACGGCGAACCGGTGCCGTACGCGCTGGCGCGCATCCCGGCGCACGGCGAATCGCGCGGCAATCTCGCCGCCGGCGGTCGCGGCGAAGGCGCGGAACTCTCGGCGCGCGACCGTTGGATCTGCGAACAAGTCGGCCCGGCACTGCGCGAGCGCGGATTGTATTTCGTCGGCCTGGATGTGATCGGCGATTACCTCACCGAGATCAACGTCACCAGCCCGACCTGCATCCGCGAACTGGATAAGATTTACGGATTGGATATCGCCGGCCAACTCATGGACAGCCTGGCGGCGCGGCGTGCGGCCACACGTTCCTGAATTTATGGCACGACGTTTCACAAGGTTTGTTCTTCTGCTTGCGGTAGTTCTTCTTGGCGCCTGTCAACGCCAGGAAGCGGATGTGCAGGAACAGCAATTCGTCGCCTTCGGCACGCTGATCGATGTCACCCTGCACGGCGTCGATGCCGCGCAGGCACAACAGGCGTTCACGACACTCGAACACGACCTCAACCAATGGCACCGCGATTGGCATGCCTGGCAACCAGGCCTGTTGACCGACCTCAATCGCGCCTTGGCCACGCAGGGTGAGGCCGACGTCCCCGCCACGCTGCGGCCCCTGATCGAAGGCGCGCAACGTCTGTCCGTGCAAAGCGGCGGGCTGTTCGACCCGGCCAT
>JACREG010000004.1 GCA_016218375.1 Gammaproteobacteria bacterium | reverse complement strand
GTCTGGTTGATTGCGGCTATCCCTAGCCACCGAATCTGTACGTTGGCGCGCGGCGATTATCCCACCGCTCCCGTCCCCGAGACTATCGGGGGAACCCCCGGACAACCCGCGCCGACCGGGACGTTGGACCCCTGAACTCAGAGAAACCGTGAGTCGAGAGCGTCGCCGGCCCGCGCAAAGGCTGCCGCGGCGGGTACTGTGGATTTATACAGTACCCGCCGATAGACTGCAAGAGTCTGTTTGTACCTCAACCCCGCAACGGCCAGCGCCCGATCACCCGGTACTCGCTGCCCTGCTCGCTCGCGACCGATTCCACCAGACAAAACGCGTCGGCCCGCCAGACAACGGGCGGAATCTGCCGCACCGGTGGCGACCGCCGTGCCTTGCGCGCCAGGGTGATATGCGCCTGGAACGGGCGCGTCTCGGGCCGATAGCCGCACGGTGCCAGTGCGGCATTGAGCGCGGCGACCAAGTCGGCGAGTTCCGGCGGCATCACGCGGGCACCCGCCCAGAGAATCCGTGGTCGCAGCCAGAAGCCCAGCGTGTCGAACGTCACTGCGAAAGGAGCTGCCGTCAGCGCCGCGGCCGCCGCCTCCATGCAGGCACGCTGCTCGGCAGTCACGCCACCGACGAAGGCCAGCGTCACATGCAGATTTTCCGCAACGACCGCGTGACCGTTGTGACGCGCATGTTGTCGCGCCAGGGTATCGAGGGCGGCACGCACCTCGGCATCCGGCCAGAGCGCGAAGAACACGCGCTGTTTGGCTTGCGACTCCGCCATAGCATCGGGATTGGATTCAGGCGCAGACATCCAACAGCCCCCGCAGGGCATGCGCCACGGCCTGCCGACGCACCGCCTCGCGGTCGCCGGCGAAGACTTGCTGCTCGGTGCGCACCGCGCCGTCGCGCACGCCCCAGGCGAACCAGACCAGCCCGACCGGCTTGGTCGGCGTCGCGCCGCCCGGCCCGGCGATGCCGCTGATCGCACAACTCAACTGCGCGCGACTGTGTATCAACGCCCCGCGTGCCATCGCCGCGACCGTCGCCGCACTCACCGCGCCGTCGGTCGCGAGCGTGTCGGCGGACACACCGAGCAACTCCTGCTTGGATTCATTCGTATAGGTGACAAAACCGCGCTCGAACCACTGCGAACTGCCGACGACATCGGTGACCACCTTGGCCACCCACCCGCCGGTGCAGGATTCGGCCAGCGCCAACCGCATCCCGGCCGCGCTCATGCGTTCGCCCAGCCGTTCCGCCAACCCGTGCAGGTCGGCGTCGCTGGGCGGCTGGGTTGTCATGCTTAGATACTCAGGATTTGAATTCGCGGATTGCGGTGCCGGTGCGAAAGCGTTCGCCGCTCATGTCCGGCTCGACGCGCACCACTTCCACCACGGCATGCAGCGGCGCGACCACCGCCGTCGCCGGCTCGATGCGCACGTCCAACAGCGCGCCCGGTGGAAGACTCCGCGTCAACTCCAGACACAGGCCCTTGCCGCTGAGATCCTTGGCCTGTCCGGTAAACTGTTCGCCGCTGTGCAAATCCGTGCAGTGCGCCGGGCAGTCCAACTGCATGCGGATGAAATCCCGCTTTTCTTCGATATCGCGTAATGCCACGGTCGACCCTCCCGGAGATGTAAGGCTCTAGGTACCAAAGCCGGGGGGCCAACGCAAGCAAAAAAGCGCGTCAGCTTGGCGCGGGGTTTACCGTCTGCGCCAACGGCCGGTATTGCAGGCCGTAGAACATTTCCAGATAACGCCAGGTCTCGTCGCGCTCCAGGTTGGTGACATATTTCCAGAAGCCGTAGATGCGCGACAGCGTCATCATGCGTTCGGCGTAGCGTTCCCAGGTGTAGCGCTCGCGTACCCGTCTGATACCGCCGTTCGACAGCCGCTCCCAATACGCCGGCTCGTCGTGGCAGCGTTCGAGGAATTCCGCGAGCAGTTCGGCGGCCTGCTCGCCGTGATTCGGATCGATGTGAAAGCCGGACTCGCCGTGCTTGATGATCTCCAACGGGCCGCCGTAGCGCGTGGCGAAGGTCGGCAGGCCGCAGATCATCGCCTCGATCACAGTCAGACCGAAGGCCTCGAACAGCGCCGGTTGCACGAACACGCCGTGTTGATCCGCGACATAACGGTACAACTCGCCGGTCAGGGTCTTTTCCAGATGCACGCCGAGCCAGCGCATGTCCCGGTCGAGTTCGAACCGATCCATGAGTTCGTGCATACGCGCGATCTGTTCCTGTTCTTCCTGGTCGCCGGATTGCGCGGCATCGACATGCCCGGCGATCACCAGCAGATTGGCCGCAGCGCGTAATCGCGGACTGCTGCCATACCACTCCACCAGGCCGGCGATGTTCTTGATACGATCGAGGCGCGCCATGGTGAAGATCAGCGGTTTGGCGCGCGTCTCGATCATACCGCGCGCAGCGTCCTGGTCCGGGCCGTAGATCAGCCGTTCGATCTCTTCGTGCAGGCCGGTGAGGCGACGCTCGGTTTCGCCGTGCGGGAAATACACCTCGGCGTCCGCGCCGGGCGAGACGATATTGAACTTGGGATCGAACACATCGATGCCGTTCACCACGCGATACAAGCCCGGCAAAGTGAAGGCGCCGTAGCTCTCGTATTGCCCAGCCGAATCGATCTTGCCGGCGATCTCCTGATAGGTGCTGGTGATGATGAAATCTGCGGCGTTCATGGCGATCAGGTCGGCGGTGAACTGGCAGGAAAAGTGATAGCGCGCCTCGTTGTCTTTCCAGAACAGATCCGAGTACAGATACTTGGTCTTCTCCAACGCGTGGGCGATGTTGCACTGCGTAACGCGCAACTGCTGTGCCAGCAGAGTCGCCACCAGATTGCCGTCCGAATAATTGCCGATGAGCAGATCGGGACGGCCGCCGAGTTCGGCGAGGATCTCCTTTTCCACCTCGCCGGCGAAGCGCTCCAGGTACGGCCACACCTCGAAGCGCGAGATCCACTGCGGCAGCACCTCGCCGCTGGCGTTGCGGAACGGCACGCGCAGGATGCGCGCGCCCTGCGTGCCGACGATGTCTTCGAGGCGCTGATCGCAGGTGGTGCCGCGCGCCTCGGGAATCAACCGCGTCACCACCAGAATGCGCGGCTCGATGTCCAAACCTTGTTCGGCGATGCGCCGGCGCATTTCCTTTTCCAGCGCACGCACCTGATCGAGGATGTAGACGACCTGACCGCCGGTGTCCGGCAGACCGAGCACGTTGGCTTGGCCGAAATAACCGTGCGGCGACAGAATCACCAAGTTGAAGATCATCGGGATGCGACCCAGGAAACGCTCCAGACTAACCGGCTCCGGCGCTTCCAGGATATCGCTGAGCAGGTTCAGCGTATCGCGCATGCGTTCCACGTTCGCGCCCCAGCCCGGCTCGAAGCCCAGGAATTGCAGTCGCGGCCCCACCTGCTCCCAACCGGCCTCGGGCGACTGCGTGGCCAGATACTCTTCCGCGCGGCGCAAGGCGCGGCGCAGCCCGACGACTTCGTGGATGTGGCCGTTCAACATCAGCGGCTGACCGTGACACTGATGCATGCGCAGAAAATCCAGCAACTGTTGGTCGCCCTCGCCGATGTCCTGAAACAACTGGCTGGACAGCCGCCGGTTGAGAAACTCCACGCCACGGCCGATGGAACGTGCCTCCTGCAACTTGGGAAATTCGCGGTTGAACGGGCCGAAGTCCACTTCCAACATCCATGCCTCGGTCACGGCCGCGCCATCCACCCGCCGTTCCTTGCAGCGTTGGAACTGCGCCACCGTAATATCCTCCGGTTGCAGAGCCTCGCCGTGAATGCGCAGATAATTCCAGCGCGCGATGCTTTGGCGCACCGCGAAATAAATCCACGGCGCCTCGATCACCGCCTCTTGCACGATGGGGACGAGGTTCGCCAGCACCGTGTCGATCAGCGGCGCACCCTCGGGAGTGGCGCAGAATTCCTGGAACTGATCGGCGATTTCCGATTGCAGCAGAAACGGCCGACCCAGCGCAATCAACCGGCGCAGTAACAGGTACACCGCCTCGCGATGGTTTTGCAGAGTCTCGTCGAACATCTCCAGCGATGTGCCAATGTCTTTCATCGTCAGGCCTCCTCGGGAATGCGCAAGCGGCCGAGAAAATCGTAGTATTCGAGCCCCTCGACGATACCGCGCGCATACCGGCCGCGGGAGAAATAAATGCGCGGCCGGCCGCGCAGATGTTCCAGTTCCGGACCGTGATTGCCGACCACCACCGCGAGCGTATCGCCGGTGAGCATCTCTTCGTCGTTGCCGGAATCGCCCGCCACCAGAAAACGATCCGGCGCCAGTCCCCACTTGAGCGCGAGATAGCGCAGCGCCAACCCCTTCGAGGCACGGATCGGCAACAGATCGAGATACGCCTGGTGCGAGTAGATAACGTTGGCATGCAGGTCGTGTACGCGCAGATGGCGCACGATCTCCGGCACGTCGGGCGCGCGCTCGGGATCGTAGTAATAACTGATCTTGTGCAGGCGCTGTTCTTCTTTGGGTTGCAAACGCACGCCGGGCACGGTCTGCATGGCCTCGCGCAGTTCTTGCGCTTTCCAGCGGTAATCGATGTGCTGGCGCCAACCGAGATCTTCGACGCCGCGCGGGCCGTAGTAAATCTCGCTGCCCACCGCCGCGATCATCAGATCGGGGCGCGGCACCTGCCATTCGCGCAGCACCTTGAGTGCGCTGTCGATGCGCCGCCCGGTGGCAACACCGAAGCCGATGCGCCCGCCCGCCGCCTTGAGGCGTTGCAGCAACTTCCGCAAGGCCGCGGCGTCGCCGATCAAGGTGTCGTCGATATCGCTGATGAGCATGCGGTCGGCCGTGGGCAGACGGCTCTTGGGCAGCGACACGCCGCGCATGCGCTGACGGGCGATGATCTTTTGCACGGTCTGCACATATTTGTGCGCGTGCGCCGGCCACGAAAAACTGTTGTGCGCGCCGTGCACACCGTTCTTCGACCAGCGCCGCCAGCGCGAACGATTGGACAGCACCGCATACAACACTTCGCCGAGGTGCGGTGTGTCGAGCGGATCGATGAGCAGGCCGTTGCGGCAGACATCGACGATATCGCGCGGCCCGCCGTCGTTGGTGGCGACAATCGGCAGACCGCTGGCGGCGGCTTCGAGCAGCGTCAGACCGAAAGGTTCGGTGAGCGCCGGATTGACGAACACGCCGCGACGGTGCGCGGCGAGCCGGAACAGATCCGGTACGTCGTCCGGGCTGTGATGCTTGGGATAGGCGACGCTGCCATAGAGATCGTAACGGTCGATCATGCGCAGCAGATCGCTCAGCACTTCGCGCGGGCCTTTCTCCATCTCGGCGATGTCGTCGCGGTTGCCGGCGACGATCACCAGGTTGGCCTTGTCGCGCAGCGGCGCGTGTTCGGCATAGGCCTGCACCAGCGTGGCGATATTCTTGCGTTCGTCGGGCCGCGACAAGGCGAGGATCATCGGCTTGCCCGGTTCGCGGAGAAAGCGCGCGAGTTCGGCGCCTATCGGCGGATCGGCCTCCTGGCGTCGCGGCGGATGAAAACGGCTGAGATCCACACCGGGCGGAATCACGATCATGCGTCGCGGCGTGTAGTTGTCGTAGCGCGCGTATTGCGACTCGATCTCCTGGCGCGTGCTCGCCACCACCACGGCGGCCGTGTCCAGCGCCAGTTCTTCGGCCTCGATGCGCGTATCGATGTTGTACTGCGACTCGATCGCGCCGGCCTTCATACCCTGCGCCAGCAAGCGCTCGCGTTTGATACGGCCGAGCGAATGGCCGGTGAACAGCATCGGCACGCCGAGCGGACCGGCGATGCGCGCGCCGGCATAACCGGCATCGGCATAGTGACCGTGCACCACATCGGGCACGCGACCGACGCGCCGCACATGCGCCAGCGCCTGATCGGCGAAGCCATCGAGATACGGCCACAGCACTTCCTTGCGCAGATAACGCTTCGGCCCGCAGGTCAGGCGCACGATGAAGGCCCGGTCGGCAATTTGTTCCTGCGGCCGGCCGTAATCGGGCGACACCTTGGGATCGCCGACCCGACGCGTGAGCAAATCGACGCGCGCGACCTGCGGATGTGCGGCGAGCGCGCGCGCCAGCTCCACGACATACAGCACCTGACCGCCGGTATCCGCGTCGCGCCCCAATTCCAGATCGTGGCCGCGGATCAGTCCGTGCACGCTGACGAGCAGGATATACAGGCCTTCCGTTGTGTCTGTCATGCCGTCCACCGCCTGTCGTGTTCGGTATGGGAGGGATGCGCGGGAACGCTACAACGCCTTGCTCACCCGTTTCACCGCATCGTCGTCTTCGCTGGTCTTGATGGTGAATCCCAAACGAGTGACCAGCTTGAGCATGGATTGGTTGGCACGCATCACCTCGCCTTCCATGCGCTCCAGCCCGCGATCGCGCGCGACGTCCATCAGACTGCTCATGAGTTTGTGCGCCACGCCCTTGCCCTGCCACTGATCGGCCACCACCAGCGCGAATTCGCAGGACATGCCATCGGGGTTGATGGCATAGCGGGCGATGCCCAGTTCGACCTCCTGGCCGGCGACCTCGGTCACCGCCATCAAGGCCATTTCCCGGTCATAGTCGATTTGCGTGAAACGCACCAGCATCGCCGGCGTGAGTTCCTGAAGCGTTTCCATGAAGCGGAAATATTTGGCCTCGTCGGACAAGCCGCGCACGAAGGTCTGTTCGAGATCCGCGTCTTCCGGGCGGATCGGCCGGATGACAATATTGGTGCCGTCGGGCAGTTGCCATTCGCCGACCAGATGGGTCGGATAGGGACTGATCGCCATGTGACCGTAGCGGTCGGCGCTGGGCTGATGAAAGTCGACGACGAAACGCGCATCGACCGCCAGCGCGCCGTGTTCGTCCACCAGCAGCGGATTGATGTCCATCTGCTTCAGCCAAGGCAGTTCGCAGACCATTTCCGAGACGCGCAACAACACACTGATCAGCGCGTCCATGTCGGCGGCCGGCATGTGCCGGAAGGCGCCGAGCAGTTTCGCGGCGCGGGTGCGCTGAATCAGATTGCTGGCGAGATAAGTATTGAGCGGCAGCAGTTCGACGGCACGATCCGCCAGGACTTCCACCACCGTGCCGCCCAGTCCGAAGGTGATGACCGGGCCGAACACCGGATCGGTGGTCACGCCCACCAACAGTTCGCGGCCGTTCGGCTTGACCGCCATGGGCTCGATGGCGATGCCGTCGATATGCGCATTGGGACGATTGCGCTGCACATCCGCGACGATCTCCTGATAGGTGGCGCGCACGGCCACCGCGTTGGCGATGTTCAGACGCACGCCGCCGGAGTCGGATTTATGGGTGATGTCCGGCGAGTTGATTTTCATCGCCACCGGAAATTCGAACTGTTCGGCCAACAACAGCGCCTCGTTCGGCGAGTGCGCCACCACGGTTTTCGCCACCGGAATGCGAAACGCCGCCAACAGCGCCTTGGATTCCATTTCGTTGAGCACTTTGCGATGCTCGGCCAGCACGCTTTCGATCAACATGCGTGCGCCATCCACGTCCGGCGCGATCTGATGCGCCAGCGGTCCGGGCGTCTGCAGTAACAATTGCTGGTTGTGAAAATACGCGGAGAGATAGGAAAACACCTCGACGGCCGGCTCCGGCGTGCGGAAGCTGGGAATGCCCGCCGCGATGAAGGCGGCGCGCGCGTCCATCACTTGCGAACCGCCCATCCAGCACACCAGCAACGGCTTGGTGAATTGCCGCGCCACCTCGATCACCGCCTCGGCCACGCGCAACGGCTGAGTCATGGCCTGCGGCGTGAGGATCACCAGTACGCCGTCGATCTCCGGCGCGCGCATGCAGACGGTCAATGCATCGCGATAACGTTCGGCGGCGGCATCGCCGATGATGTCCACCGGATTGCCGTGCGACCAGGTTTCCGGCAGCACGGCGTTGAGGGTGTCGATGCTCTGCGGCGAAAGCATCGCCAGTTCGACGCCGAGATCGGCGGCACGATCGGCCGCCATCACGCCGGGGCCGCCGCCGTTGGTGACGATGGCCAGACGATTGCCGCTGGGACGGATGCCGGCCGCCAGTGCCTGCGCCGAGGTGAACAATTGCGCCACGCTCAACACCCGCACGGCGCCGGCGCGGCGCAGCGTGGCATCGAAAACATCGTCGGCAACCACCAACGCGTCGGTGTGCGACTGCGCCGCTTTGCTGCCGGCCTCGTGCCGCCCGACCTTGACGACGATCACCGGCTTGAGGCGTGCCGCGGCGCGCAACGCGCTCATGAAACTGCGTGCATGACGGATGCCTTCGATGTACAGCAGGATCGCGCGGGTCTGCGGATCGGACACCATGAAGTCGAGGATCTCGCCGAAATCGACGTCGGCGGAATTGCCCAGCGATACCACACTGGAAAAACCGATATGATTGGGCAGCGCCCAATCGAGGATCGCACTGCACAACGCGCCCGATTGCGAAATCAGCGCCAGGTTGCCGGGCTGCACGGCGCTGTTGGTGAATGTGGCATTGAGACCGAGTTCGGGACGGATCACACCGAGACAGTTGGGGCCGATCAAGCGCAGGCCGTAACGCCGCGCATTTTCCAGCACGGCCTTTTCCAGCGCGGCACCGTGAGTGCCGGTTTCGTGAAAACCGGCCGAGAGAATCACCGCGGCGCGCACGCCCTGCTGGCCGCAGGCCTCGATGATCGCCGGCATGGTCTCGGCCTTGGTGGCGATCACGGCCAGATCGACGCGCTCGGGAATGTGTTCGATACTGGCGAAAGCCGGCTGGCCCTGAATCTCGGTGTGATTAGGATTGACCGGAAAACAGCGGCCCCGATAGCCGCCGGTGAGCAGATTGCGGAACACCAGTCCACCCACGCTCTCCAAGCGGTTACTGGCGCCGATCACGGCGACGCTCTGGGGCGCGAACAGCGGACTGAGATAATGTTTGCCCATGAGCCATGTTCCCTTTGGTGGACGCGCTAAGGAACCATTATAGTAACAATCCACTCGGATGGGACTCGCACCGTGCAGACCGCCTACATCACGCATCCCGCCTGTCTGAAACATTACATCGACCCCGGACACCCCGAGAGTCCGGCGCGGCTCATGGCGATCGAGGATCAACTCATCGCCAGTGGTCTGCATCACATCCTACAACACCACGACGCACCGCGCGTCAGTCGCGAACAATTGGAGCGCGTTCATACCAGCGAATACATCGACCAACTGGAAGCCGCGTCTCCTCACGCAGGCCTGATCGCTCTCGACGCCGATACCTGGATGAATCCCGACACGCTGGAGGCGGCGTTGCATGCGGCCGGTGCGGCGATACTCGGCACCGATCTGGTCATGGCCGGCAAGGTGGCGAATGCTTTCTGCAGCATCCGTCCGCCGGGGCATCACGCCAGCCGCGATCATGCCATGGGCTTTTGTCTGTTCAACAATGTGGCGGTCGGCGTAGCGCATGCGCTGGCCACCCACGGCCTGCGTCGCATCGCGATTGCGGATTTCGACGTGCATCACGGCAACGGCACGGAAGACATTTTCCGCGACGACCCGCGCGTGCTGTTGTGTTCGTTGTTCCAACACCCGCTCTATCCGCACACCGGCGCCGACAACAGCGATCACATCGTCAACGTACCGCTGGCCGCGGGCACGGACGGCACCGGCATGCGTCGCGCGGTACTTGAACACTGGCTGCCGGCGTTGCAGCATTTTCAACCGGAGATGCTCTTCGTCTCCGCCGGCTTCGACGGCCACTGGCAAGACGAGATCGCGGGCCTGGCACTGGTCGAAGCGGATTACGCCTGGATCACCCGGCAGCTCAAAGAGGTTGCCGCGACTTGGTCTGCAGGGCGTATAGTCTCGACACTGGAGGGTGGTTATGCGTTGCACGCGCTCGGCCGCAGTGTCATGGCGCATATAAAAGTGTTGAGCGAGTAGTGTGGCTCCCATTGAGCGGGGATTATCCAACCCGTCGAAGTTGTCTTACGCGGAAACACACGCGCCGCCGATGCAGGATGCGGCGGAACATAGGAATCGTCGAGTGCCCCACCGTGACGACAGGATGATCGCCATGCCAGCCCCACACACCCGCCGCCCATTGCAACCGTCGATTGTCGCAGCCGGCGTCTTTCTGCTCGCCGCCGCGCTATCGGGATTGATCGTCTGGCAACTGGAGCAGCATCGCCTGGAGCACAAGCGGGCGAGCATTGCCAACCTGACGAGCGACCACGTCCACACCATCGAACATACCATCGAACATGCGCTTTCCGCGGCTCATGCCCTGGCGGCCCTGGTACGTCAGAGCAACGGCAGCGTTCACGACTTCGACGCTACCGCCCGCAAGATACTGCCGTTTTATCCGGGCGCCTCCGAACTGGCGCTGGCGCCCGGCGGGGTCGTCCGGAATATCGCGCCGCTGCCCGGAAACGAAATCGCCATCGGCCTGGATCTGCTGAACACTCCGACACTGCGCAAGGAGTCCCTGCTTGCCCGGGACAGCGGCAAACTCACCCTGGCAGGGCCGCTTAAATTGGTGATGGGCGGAATGGGCGTGGTCGGTCGCTTGCCGGTGTTTCTCGACGACAGCGAGGGTCGGCCCTTTTTCTGGGGTTTTACTATTGTCGTGATGCGCCTGCCCGAGGGACTGGATACCGAGCATCTATCCCATCTGCGCGAACAAGGATTGGCGTATGAGCTCTGGCGCATTCAACCGGACACCCGCCAAAAACAGATTATCGCGCGCTCTGCGCCGACAGCGGCTCCCCTGATCGAACCCGTAGAGCAGACCCTGCACGTACCCAACGTAAGCTGGACATTGAGTGTCGCGCCGATCGACGGTTGGGGACATATGCTCGAACCCGCACTTCAGGCGGCACTGGGTTTTCTTTTCAGCCTGACGTTGGGCTATCTGGCGAAACTTTTTGTCGCGTTTCGGATGCACAAACAAGTGCTCGAAGCGAGCATCGCCCAGCGCACCGCCGAAATGCTGGTCGTGCAACGCAAACTGGAAGCCACGCTCGACGCCATCCCCGATCTGGTCTGGCTGAAGGACGCGAACGGCGTCTATCTGAGCTGCAATCCGATGTTCGAACGGCTCTACGGCGCCAGCGAAGCCGACATCGTCGGCAAAACCGACTACGACTTTGTCGACCGGGAATTGGCGGACTTCTTCCGCGAGCACGACCGCATAGCCATGACCGCCGGCAAACCCAGCCTCAACGAAGAATGGCTGACCTTCGCCGACGATGGCAGTCAAGGGCTGTTTGAAACCATCAAGACGCCCATGGTCAACGACGGCGGCAAGGTCATCGGCGTGCTGGGCATCGCCCGCGACATCACCGCGCGCACCCAGGCGGAACGCGCGCTGTTGGAATCCCAACAACGGACGCTGCAATACCTGAATATCGCCGGCGTGATGCTGGTTGCGCTGGATTCGGAAGGCCGGGTGCAACTCGTCAATCGCAAGGGTTGCGAAATGCTGGGCGCCGCCGAGGCGGATATTCTCGGCCAGGACTGGTTCGAGAATTTCCTGCCCGAGTGCATACGCGAAGACATCCGGGAAGCGTTCAGCCAACTGATAAAGGGCAACATCGCACCTGTCGAGTATCTGGAAAACGCAATTCTGACCCGCGGCGGCGAGGAGCGTATCGTTGCCTGGCACAACGCGATCTTGCGGGACGAATCGGGCAGGATTAACGGGGTGCTCTCGTCGGGAGAAGACATTACCGAGCGTAAACGTGCCGAGGCCCAAGTCAGCCTTGCCGCCAAAGTGTTCGAACAAAGCGGCGAAGGCATCCTCATTACCGATGCCCAACGCAACATCATCATGGTCAACCAGGCATTCACGGCCATCAGCGGCTACAGCGAAGCCGAGGTTCTGGGACGAAATCCGCGCCTGCTGTCTTCGGGTCGCCACGACTCAACGTTCTACAAAGCGATGTGGGAAGCCATATCCACGCAAGGCCATTGGCAAGGCGAGGTATGGAATCGCCGCAAGGACGGCAGCCTGTATCCGGAATTGCTCTCGATCATGCGGGTACTCGATACCAATGGCGAGATAACCCACTATATCGGCATTTCGAACGATATCACCCAGCGCAAGGCGGCCCAGGAACACATCCAACGGCTGGCGCATTTCGATCCGCTCACGGGATTGCCGAACCGGGTCTTGCTCAACGACCGTATCTGTCACGACCTTCGCACCGCCCAGCGCAGCCGCACGCAGTTGACCGTCATGTTCGTCGATCTCGATCACTTCAAGAACGTCAACGATTCGCTTGGACACCGCATCGGCGACGAACTACTGGTCGCGGTTGCACTCCGGCTGAAAACCGCGGTGCGTGAAGTGGACACGGTTTCGCGTCAAGGCGGGGACGAATTCATTCTGATTCTGCCCAACACCGACGCCGATGGCGCGGCGCATGTGGCCGAGAAGTTGCTGACGACCATCGCCCAGTCGTACCAGATCGAAAATTACGAACTGACCGTTACGCTCTCCATCGGCATTGCCCTGTATCCCGGCGATGGCACGGATTTCGAAGTGCTGTCCAAATGCGCCGATGCCGCCATGTACCGCGCCAAGCACGACGGCCGCAACAACTACCGCTTCTTTACCGCGGAAATGCAGGCACGTTCGACCCACAACCTGAAAATGGAAAACGCCCTGCGCCGCGCGCTGGAACGCGACCAGTTGCAGTTGCACTATCAACCTCAAATAGCCTTGCACGACGGCAGCATCGTCGGCGTGGAAGCACTGCTGCGCTGGCGGCATCCGGAGCTGGGTATGGTCGCCCCGGCCGTGTTCATCCCGATTGCGGAAGAAAGCGGCCAGATCCTGCAAATCGGTGAATGGGCGCTGCGCAGCGCGGTGCGACAGATGAAGACCTGGCTGGACGGCGGCCTCGCGCCGATGACGATGGCGGTGAACCTCTCGGCCGTGCAGTTCCGTCATCCGCACCTGCCGGAGCTGGTGACGCAGATCCTCGAAGAAGTCACACTGGCACCGCACTATCTGGAACTGGAACTGACCGAAGGCGTTGCAATGGAGGATGCGCCCGCGGCCATCGCGGTGATGGACCGTTTGCACGAACGCGGCATCCGCATGTCGATAGACGACTTCGGCACCGGCTATTCCTCGCTGAGTTATCTCAAGCGCTTCAAAGTGCATCGACTCAAGATAGACCAGTCGTTCGTACGCGAGATCGGCGCGGATGCGGAAGACCGCGCCATCGTCGTCGCCATCATCGGCCTGGCGAACAGCCTCGGTCTGAAAACCATCGCCGAAGGCGTCGAGACCGCGGAACAACTGGCATTTCTGCGCGAACAAGGATGTAATGAAGTGCAGGGCTATTACTTCAGCAAGCCGCTGCCGGCCGAACAATTCGAGGCCTTCGTGCGGGCCGGACCGCCGTCCATAACACGATGAAGGGGTACCCATGTTTTTCATTCGACAAGAAGAGCTGCTGGGCGCACTGTTGCAATTGAAGCAGGCACTCTACAACCACGAGCAGTGGCACAAAGATCTGATCCGCTCGCTGGTCTGCCGGCTCCCCTGCGATCCGCGCGATACAACCGGCGATGCACACCTGCATTGCCGGTTCGGTCAGTGGTATTACACCGCCGCGCCGGAAATAGTCCGGGAACACGCGGCATTCACCGCCATGGAGATGGAACACAAAAACATGCACGCACTTGCCGCGCGATTGCTGCTGTCGTTCGAGCATGCCGGCAGCGTTGCGACCGCCGATTACGACAGTTTCGCCAATGCACTGGAAAAACTCCGCCTACAGTTGCACTCGCTGATCGGCGAGATCGAGGATTCGCTGTACAAACTCGACCCGCTGACGGGCGCGGAAAGCCGTATCGGCCTGCTCGCGGCACTCAGACAGATACATGCCCTGATAAAACGAGCCGCCCAGGCATGTTCGGTCGCGATATTGGACCTTGATCGCTTCAAGGATATCAACGACAGTCATGGGCATATCATCGGCGACCATGTGTTGTCCGCGGTGGTGCGTTACGTCAAAACCTGTCTTCGACCCTATGACCGGATATTCCGCTACGGAGGCGAGGAATTTCTGATTTCGCTGCCCAATACGGACCTGCAAACCGCGCAGGCCGTGATGGAACGCATTCGCGAGGGGCTTGCGGGCCAGGTACTGACGCACGATGGCGATACGCCCATTCTGGTCACGGCGTCCTTTGGCATCGCGCCGCTCGAAGCCGCTGTCAGTATCGAAGAATCCATCGATCGCGCGGATCGCGCACTCTATGCCGCCAAACAGGCCGGCCGCAATCGCGTGCAGGTTTGGGGGCAATAACCCGGCGCAGTAAGCCAACGTGGCCGGTGACGGTGGCGGTCCGGGCATGATAGCGCTAGTATCTACCCCTACCCAGGGAGGTTCAGGCATGAACAATGGGTAGAAGGGGTCGCACATGGATCGCAAGACACTGCCGGAAAAACCCGCATCGCATAATGCCGTCCTGCACCGTAACAGCGACGAGCGACATATCCATGCGCTGTTGGAACAGCTCACGACTATCCTCTATTGCATCGACCCGGCCGATTTCTCGGCGTTCTTCATCAGTCCTGCCCTGACCGGCCTGCTGGGATTCCAGATCGCCGAATGGAAGGGCGTGCCGGGATTTCTGTTCCGGCAGATCCATCCCAAAGACCGCGCACGCGTCAAACGCGAGCTACGAACTGCCGCCGAGACCGCGGACAACTACCGGCTGGAGTATCGTATCTATTCGAAGGATCGCACCCGGTTGTATTGGTTCGAGGATCACGGCACCGTTGCGCGCGATGCCGACGGCAAAGCGACGGTGTTGTACGGCGAAGCACGCGACATCACGGAACGCATGAGCAAATCCGCTTCCGCCGACAACGACGACCGGCGCGTACGCCAGTGTCTGGAAGTGGCCGGCGTCATCGTCGTTGCCATCGGACTCGATAAACGCATCACCATGATCAACCGGCGCGGCTGTGAAATCCTCGGCTATACCGAAGTGGAACTCCTGGGCAAAAACTGGTTCGAGGTGTTCATCCCGGAATTCGAACGCGAATTCGCCGCACAGATTTTCGACAAGCTGATCGCAGGCACCCTGCACCACGCCCAGCGGCATGAAAACACCATCGTCACGCGCGACGGTGAGCGGCGCACCATCGTCTGGGACAATACGCCGCTCATAGACGATCTGGGCAAGCCGACGGGCATTCTGGCTTCAGGAGAGGATGTCACCGAATATCGCCGCGCGATTACCGAGCTGGAAGCCTCCGAAGACCGCCTGCGCGTACTGTTCGAATATGCGCCGGATGCCTATTACCTGATCAACGACCAGGGCCGCTTCGCCGACGGCAACAAGGCGGCCGAAGATATCGTCGGCTGCAAGCGCAGCGAACTGCTCGGCAAAACCGTTGTGGAATCGGGGCTGCTGACGAGCGATGCGCTGCCACGGGCTCTGCAACTGATGGAACGCGGTTTCCGTCAACCCATCGGTCCGGCCGAGTTTCAACTGACCCGCAAGGATGGCGGTACCGTGCCCATCGAAGTAAGCAGCTATCCGGTGAATATCCATGGCAGCAGATTCATACTTGCCATCGCCCGCAATATCAGCGAGCGCAAGGACAATCAGCAGCGCCTGCTGAAAGTGTACAAAGAAACCATCGGCACGATTTCACGCACCATCGAAACGCGCGACCCCTACACGGCCGGGCATCAGCAACGGGTCGCGCAATTGGCGACCGCGATAGGACAACAGATGGACATGGACCGACCGATACTGGAAGGCCTGCATTTTGGCGCTCTGATTCACGATATCGGCAAGATCTACGTCCCGGCGGAACTCCTGAACCGGCCCGGACGGATCAACGTGGCCGAGTTCGAGCTCATCAAGACCCATTGCGAAGTCGGCTTCAACATCGTTCACGACGTCGAATTTCCCTGGCCGGTCGCCGAAATGATATTGCAGCATCATGAACGCATGGATGGCTCCGGCTATCCGGAAGGCATTCGCGGCGACCAGATCATCCTGGAAGCAAGGATTCTCGCCGTGGCCGACGTGGTGGAAGCCATGTCGTCGCACCGCCCCTACCGCCCCAGTCTCGGCATGCAGTCCGCGCTCGACGAAATCGAGCGCGGCACGGGAACCCACTATGACCCGGTCGTCGCCGACGCCTGCCTGACTTTGTTCAGAGAGAAGCGCTTCAGTTTCGAGGACAGCCGTCCCGACTAAAGCGGAATGCAGTGTCCAAGGCAAACCCACCACCGATAGTCAGCGACTAGCCCGGGGTGTCAACCGTTGAAACTCGGCACAGTCGACACAGCACCGCGCTCAATCGGGGATATATTTTTTGAGCACAGGAACAATATCACCCACGAACGAAGCAAGCCGTGCATCCGCAGCTTCCGCGGTCTCATCTGGCGATATTCTAGTAGTCAATCGCACCAAAGAACCATCAGAACGCTTCTTCGTTACGGAGTCGAGCAGAAGATACCATTTAACCGTGTATTCGTTATGTATGGCTCGACCTCGCTGGTGAAACCAATAATAAACCAACTGGCGGACCCCATGTTGCTCGATGATAAATCTATTCACCAGAAGAGGCTCCCCATTCACCTCAATACCGCTCACCGGGTAAACCTTCCTATCGGTTATCAACCAACCACCACCTGGCAAACAAGCGGCGGGGGAATGAGGCACCTTATCTGCCCGCTGAATTCCGTAATACGCTACATATACACCAACATTTGGCACAGTATCGCTACTGTGATAGTCGGCCAGCAGATAATCGTCCAGATTGAGAGACTCAAGCGCACTCTGCTCCAAAACATCGTCCCTGCCACGCCACTGCCCCAGCACCAATGGGAATTGACTGAAGCTCTCACGATTAGGAATAACATCTTCACGATCAGGAATTACTAGCGCAAATACAGCCATCATCACGGCAATAGCCAAACCGGCATACGCCGGAAGAGGGATCGTCCTTTTTGCTACTACAGCATCAACTGGCGTCGACTGAGGCCACTCGATACCAAAAACTTGTTGTAGCGGCCTCGAGTCACGGCCAATATTGGTCAGCACCCACATCTCAAGCAACAACACGCCAAGGCAAGCCATAAATACAAACCAGCCCTCGAATTCATGCAGAAACCCCTCTGCCATCGATACACCCCAATATTCCACAAGGATACCGATTACGCCAATACGAAAACTATTCATCAACACCGAGATTGGTGCCGCCGAGGCAAACAACAATACACGCTTCCACACTTCCACCTTGAAGAAGTAGGCCGCCACATAACCAAGCGTCAGAAGGGGAAACAAATACCGTAAGCCATTACAGGCTTCGACAACTTGGAGTTTATAGGCGCCAAGGTCAATAACATTACCTTCGAGATTCACGCTTATATTGAGAAGCCTGATGACAGCCACCCCTAAGCGGGAAGAGATCAATTGCAGGTCGTTAGATATGCTTTGATAGATAAAACCAGGAAGTGGGATAGTGAGCACAAGAATAGTCAAAGGCATCAAAATCCTCTTAAAACCCTGGTGCCCCACATACGCCCAAACCGCTCCAAGAATTGCCAGCAGCAACCCATACTGAATAATCGCATGCACAGCGGATAGCTTACCGCCCCACAATATCGCCAACCCCAGCAGAAAAAGCATTAACCCACGCCAATCGCCATTGAACTGGATACGCTCCAATTCATCTTTCCGTTGCCAGACCAGGAAAGCGACTATCCCAGGCAGCATGTAAGCATAGCCGTATTCAGGCTTCTCCCATTGATGAAGCAGATACTGAATACCGTCCCATGACACGAAGCCAATAGACAGGGCTGTCAATGAGAGCACTGCCCAGCCGACCAGCGTCATCTGCCAAACTTGTCTTGAGGAATCCGCCGCAACCATAACATTCATCCAAGGCAATGGCAGTCACTCAACAATGACTGCGCGATATATCATAAACAAGTAAAATCAAAAGGATTGAAAAACATCAAGGCCCAATAACACAATACTTACTGAGACATCAAATACTACACATCCGACATCGCCGTGAACATGCAATTTTGAGGCACCTCGCCTCACTCACGGCTTCTTACTTAAGCGCGGAATTTACCCTAACATTTTCATAATAACGTATATCACCAGTAGTTGTCATAGTAGCGCAAACGGTCAAAACGGTACCATCATTAAAAAGACCCCTGATGCTGGCAATCTCTAAGCCAGCCTGACACAAACAAGAAAATTCCTTAACTGCCAGCAGAAATCCCCCTAGCAAAAACGACCCAGCCCCCTACCGCGCCAAGGGTAGGCATCCCCAGTAGGCACCTCGGGGCGCTTTGGGTAAACTCCCGCCCGATGTCCACGCCGACCCCAGAAGCCAGTCCGCACACGCCCATGATGCAGCAGTATCTGCGCATCAAGGCCGAGCATCCGGATATCCTGTTGTTCTATCGCATGGGCGATTTCTACGAGCTGTTCTACAGCGACGCGCGACGCGCGGCGCCGTTGCTCGACATCACGCTCACCGCGCGCGGTCAATCGGCCGGCGAGCCGATTCCGATGGCGGGCGTGCCGGTACACGCAGTCGACCAATATCTGGCCAAGCTGGTGCGGCTCGGCGAGTCGGTGGCGATCTGCGAGCAGATCGGCGATCCAGCGGCGAGCAAGGGGCCGGTGGAACGCCAAGTGGTGCGCATCGTCACACCGGGCACGGTCACCGAGGAATCCTTGCTCGAAGAGCGCCGCGACAACTTGCTCGCGGCCTGCACCGGCCTGAGAGAGCGCTTCGGTCTGGCGGTGCTCGATCTCAGCAGCGGGCGTTTCAGCGTGCAGGAACTCGATGGCGTCGAGGCGCTGCACAGCGAACTGGAACGGCTGCGCCCGAGCGAACTGCTGTTCAACGAAGACACGACATTTCCCGCAACGATCAGCGAACGCACCGGCAGCAAGCGCCGTCCGCCCTGGCATTACGAGGCCGACAGCGGTCTGCGTCAGTTGTGCGCGCAGTTCGGCACGCGCGATCTCACCGGCTTCGGTTGTCAGAGCCTGCCGCTGGCCATCGGTGCGGCCGCCGCGCTGCTGCAATACGTGAAGGACACGCAACGTGCGGCATTGCCGCATCTGCGCGGGTTGCGCGTGGAACTGCGCGAGGACAGCATCATTCTCGACGCCGCCAGCCGGCGCAATCTGGAACTCGATCACGCGCAATCGGGGCGCGTCGAACACAGCCTTGCCGGCGTGCTCGACAGCACCGCGACGGCGATGGGTGGTCGCCTGCTGCGGCGCTGGCTGAACCGGCCGCTGCGCAGCCGCGCGCGTTTGCGCAAGCGCCACCAGTGCGTGGAGACTTTGCAGAACGACCGCGGTTTCGAGGCCGTGCATAGCGTGCTGCGCGGACTGTGCGATCTGGAACGGGTGATGACGCGCGTGGCGTTGAAATCCGCGCGACCGCGCGATCTTTCGGGCCTGCGCGACAGTCTGGCGCGTCTGCCGCATTTGCAGCGCGTGCTGTCTGCATACGACGATCCGCTGTTGCGCGAAGTCGCCGGAGACATCGGCGAGCATCCGCAACCGCAGTCGCTGTTACAGCGCGCGTTGGTGGAACAACCGCCGGTGTTGAGCCGCGACGGCGGCATGATCGCCACCGGTTACGACGCGGAACTCGACGAACTGCGGAGCTTGAGCGAAAACGCCGATCAGTTCCTGGTCGATCTGGAAATCCGCGAGCGCGAACGCTCCGGCATCGCCACGCTCAAGGTCGGTTACAACCGCGTGCACGGCTTCTATATCGAAGTCGGCAAGGCCCAGGCAACGCGCGTGCCCGACGATTTCCAGCGCCGCCAGACACTGAAAGGCGCGGAACGCTACATCACGCCGGAATTGAAACGCTTCGAGGACAAGGTGCTGTCCGCGCGCGAACGCGCACTCGCACGCGAGAAGGCGCTCTACGACGCGTTGCTCGATGCGCTACTCGAATTCCTCGCACCCTTACAAACCGCCGCCGAGGCCGTCGCCGAACTCGACGTGCTGGCCTGCTTCGCCGAACGCGCCGACACGCTCGACTGGCGCCGTCCGCACCTGAACGACGAACCCGGCCTGTCGATCGAGGCCGGCCGGCATCCGGTGGTCGAGCACGTGCTGGACACGCCGTTCGTACCCAACGATGTACGCTTCGACGAGGCACGGCGCATGCTCGTCATCACCGGCCCGAACATGGGCGGCAAATCCACGTACATGCGCCAGACCGCGCTGATTGTGCTGCTCGCGCACATCGGCAGTTTCGTGCCGGCGGCGCGCGCGGTCATCGGTCCCATCGACCGCATCTTTACCCGCATCGGCGCGTCGGACGATCTCGCCACCGGGCGTTCGACCTTCATGGTGGAAATGACCGAGACCGCCAACATCCTGCACAACGCCACCGAGCACAGTCTGGTGTTGATGGACGAGATCGGCCGCGGCACCAGCACCTACGATGGTTTGTCGCTGGCGTGGGCCTGCGCCGCCGATCTGGCCAAACGCATTCAGGCGTTCACACTGTTCGCCACGCATTACTTCGAACTCACCGAACTGCCGGCGCTGTATCCGTCCATCGCCAACGTGCACCTGGATGCGATGGAGCACGGCGACCGCATCGTGTTCCTGCATGCGGTCAAGGAAGGACCGGCCGACCGCAGCTACGGCCTGCACGTCGCCGCGCTGGCCGGCATCCCCAAGGAGGTGTTGAATCAGGCCCGGCAACGCCTGCGCGAATTGGAAAACCAGTCCGCCACCCACACACCCGCCAGCAACAGCGGGCAGCTCGGCCTGTTCGCGGCGCCAACCGATCACCCCATCCTCGACGCCCTCGAAGGCATCGAGCCGGCCGACCTCAGCCCCCGTCAGGCGCTGGAGCTCCTGTTCAAGTTGAAAGACATCCTGCACGCCAGCTAAGCCACCCTCCCGCGCCAAGAACCCGGCAACCAGCCACCACGGCGCGGTGCCAACCGGTATAAATCCTAGCCAAAACAACGTAACGCCCTAGCCTAACGGCCATGGCACCGAACTTGCTTTTTGGCTAATCCAGGACGTCGCGCCAGGGTATTGCCTGGGTGCGGCACACGGATCGCCCCTGTTGCCCGGAATGGATCGACTATGAAAATTGAAAAAATTTCCCTCAAGGCACTGACCGTCGGCGTGCTCTTGCTGCTCGGCCTCTCCTCCATCGCGCTGACCCTGTTTTCGGGAGCGCGCTACCAGGAGGCGGCGCTCAATGCCCAGGCCCGCACGCTGTCGCGCATGATCGATGTCGCCCATCGCGAAGCGCTGCACACGCTCGACACGCACATTGCCGCGCTGGGACAACGCCTGCAATCCCGCGCGCACATACAGGCGGGTTTCGACGCCGCTTTACAGGACCCCGGACGCTGGGCCGATTTCGTCACTCTACTGAACGAGCCCTTTCAGCAGAAAGACGTGAATGCCGAGTTGGCGCTGTCCAAGCTGCGCAGCTACGATCTGGAATTCCATCTGGTGGCGGAAAGCAGCCAGGGGATCGGCGGACTTGCCTCCGAACTGCCACCGGTGCTGCTGCAACAGGCACGCAAAGCGGGCGCCCCGACGCAACCGCTCACGACCCTCTGGTCCGCCGACGGCACGCCGTATTACTCCATGCTGCTGCCTATCGGCGATGCACAACCCGTAGGCTATCTCGAAATCGTCGTCTCCCCGCTCACGCACCTGCGCACCATCCAGGACGCGTTGAAACTGCCGTTCCGTATCCACACCCCCAGCCAAGGCGGCGACGCCTCCAATCTCTATCAATCGCGGGACTGGCATGCGCCCGACGCCACCGAACTGCTCGTTCACCAGCCGCTGCGCGACGCCGGTGGTGCCGACATCATGGAGTTGGAGGTGCTGGAGAACGTCACCGAATTGCACGACGACATGACCAAAGTACGGAGCGTGACCGCCATCGCCTTCCTGGTTCTCACCGGCGGCAGCCTGATGCTGGCCATCGGCCTGTTCAATGTGCTGTTGTTCCGCCCCGTCGGCAATCTCATGCAGGATATGCAGCGTGCCGCCGAGGGCGATCTGAGCGTCGCGGTGCGCTCGCGTGCCGTAAAAGAGTTCAGTACGCTGGCCATCGCGTTCAACCGCATGACCGGCAAGCTCCGTGAACTTGTCGATCGCGAACGTCAGCATGCCGAAGACGTCACCGGCAAAGTGGAATTGATTCGCGAAGTGGTCGAAGTCGCCGCGCACGGCGATCTCACCGGCCAGCTCATGGTGTATCGCGACAACGATGTGATTTCGGATCTCGCCTCCGGCATCCAGGGCATGCTCGACAGTCTCAACAATCTGGTCGCGCGTATTCAGCAATCCGGTATTCAAGTGACCTCGTCGGCCACCGAAATCGCCGCCACCGCCAAACAGCAAGAGGCCACGGTCAGCGAACAGGCCGCGACCACCAACGAAATCCGCGCCACGGTGACGCAAATCTCCGCGACCTCGCGCGAACTCGTCAACACCATGCACGAAGTCACCGATGTCGCCTTCAAGACCGCCGAGAGTGCCAACCAGGGTCGCACCTCGCTGACGCGCATGGAAGAAACGATGCGCAATATGATGGAGGCCACTACCGCCATCGGTTCCAAACTGGCCGTGCTGTCCGAGAAGGCCGGCAACATCAACACCGTCGTCACCACCATCAACCGGGTTTCCGACCAGACCAACCTGCTATCGCTGAACGCCGCCATCGAGGCGGAAAAGGCCGGCGAATACGGCGTCGGCTTCGCCGTGGTCGCCACCGAGATCCGCCGTCTGGCCGATCAGACCGCGGTCGCCACCTGGGACATCGAGCAGATGGTGAAAGAGATGCAATCGGCGGTGTCGGCCGGCGTGATGGGCATGGAAAAATTCTCCACCGAGGTGAAACAGGGTGTGGACGACGTGCGCCGCGTCGGTGCGCAGCTCGCGCATATCATCGAACAGGTCGAGCATCTCATTCCGCGCTTCGAGGAAGTGCACGAAGGCATGCAGTCGCAGTCCAAGGGCGCGGTACAGATCAGCGAAGCGATGGTCCAACTGGCGGAGTCCTCGCAGCAGACCGCCGAGTCGCTGCGCCAGTCCAACGGTGCTATCGGCCAGCTCAACGAGGCGGCGCGCCGGCTCCAGGAAGGCGTCTCGCACTTCAAGGTCAACGGTTAAGGTCATCGCGTCATGCTGTATCTGCTGCTGCGCATGGGGACCGAGCGTTACGCACTGGAGGCGCGGCGCATCGTCGAAGTCGTGCCGCTGGTAACGCTCAAGCCGCTGCCGCACACGCCCGCCTGCGTCGCGGGGCTGTTCGATTATCGAGGCACCTGGGTGCCGGTGATCGATCTCTGCCAGCTCACCCACGGACAGGATTGCGCGGCGCATCTCACCACGCGCATCGTGCTGGTCAAATATCCCGCCGGCGCGGCCCACACGCACATTCTGGGACTGCTCGCCGAACAGGTCACCGAAACGGTCAAATTCAAAGACGCCGATTTTCAGTGCGCCGGACTGCAAGTACCCGAAGCGCCCTATCTCGGCCAACTGGTCAAAGCGGACCACATCACGGCACAGCATCTGGAAATCGAACACCTGCTGCCCGATGCCGTGCGCCAGAATCTGTTTCCGGAGTGCGCCTGATGCCGCTGCCGGCCATCGAACGACTGCTGAAAGAGACCATGGGCTTGAACGCGGCCTCGATCGGCAGCTCGGCCATCCACCGCGCCGTGCAGCAACGCATGCGCGACCGCGACATCGAGCAGCCGGGAGACTATCTCCTGCGCCTGCGCGACAGCCCGGCCGAACTGCAACAATTGATCGATCTGGTGATCGTCCCGGAGACTTGGTTCTTCCGCGACCGGCATCCCTTCAATGCCCTGGCACGCTACGCCAGAGAATCCTGGAAACAGGCCGGACGTTCCGGTCCGCTGCATATTTTGAGCGTGCCCTGCTCCACCGGCGAGGAGCCTTACACCATCGTTATGGCGTTGCTGGACGCCGGCCTGACGTTTAGCGATTTCCAGGTCGATGCCGTCGACATCAGCGAACCTAATCTGCACCGCGCCCGCGGCGGTCTGTATCGCGAACATTCCTTTCGCGGCGACGACCTCGGTTTCCGCGACCGTTATTTTCTGCGTGCCGAACAGGGCTATCTGCTGCAACCCGATATCCGCAATCAGGTGCGCTTCCATCATGCCAACCTGCTCGCCCCGGGCTTCATGAGCGAGAGCCCGCTCTACGACGTGGTGTTCTGCCGCAACCTGCTCATCTATTTCGACCGTGCCACCCAGGCGCAGGCCTTACAAGTGCTGGAACGCCTGCTGCACCCGCACGGCCTGCTGTTCCTGGGACACGCCGAGGCCGGTGTGCTGGCGGGACGCGATTTCGTTTCACTGGAACAACCGCAAAGCTTCGCCTTCGTGCGTGGACGCAAGCGCGTTACCGACGAGGCGCAAACGCCGCCGACGCGGCGTCGCATGCCGGCGCCAACGCAAGCACACGCGCCCAGCGAACCGCCCAAGCCTAAACCCCTATCCAGGCCCTTCGCCGATGTCGCGCCGGCGCCGGTGGAGATACCCGCGTGTACACCCGACAAACGCGGCGATCTCGCCACCGCCACACACCTCGCCGACGAAGGGCATATGGTGGAAGCGGCGACGCTGTGCGAGAAACATCTGCAACAGCACGGACCCGATGCCCAGGCGTTCTATCTGTTGGCCATCGTTCGCCAGGCGGTCGGCGAACCCGCGGAAGCCGAGGCCTTGTTGCGCAAGGCGCTCTATCTCGATCCGGGCCACTACGAGGCGCTGACGCATCTGGCCGTGCTGTTGACGCAGCGCGGCGACCAGGCCAATGCGGAACTGGTGCGACAACGCGCGCAACGCTCGCATGGGCGCAGACAGGACGAGGCGGCACACCGTGCCGATAACGCATGACCGATACCGTCGCCCCGATCGCCCCAATTGTCATCGACGACTGCTGGAACCGCATCGGTGTCTGGCGGCGTGGCGCGGACGCCTGCCCGGAACTGGAGCGGGTCATCCATTGCCGCAATTGCGAACGCTATTCCGCGGCGGGCCGGCAGATCCTCCAACGCGAATTGCCAGCGGGCTACCGCGAGGAATGGACGCAGGTACTGGCGATGCGCAAACCGCAGAGTCAGGAGAACAGCGAATCCATTGTCATCTTCCGTCTCGGCGACGAATGGCTGGCCATCCCCAGCCGTATCGTCCGCGAAATCACCTCGGCCAAATCGGTCCGGCGTTTGCCGCACACGCGCAAGAACATCGTCAAGGGTTTGGTCAACATGCGCGGCGAATTGCAGATCTGCGTATCGCTCGGCGGCCTGCTGGATCTGGAAAAGGGCGCCCAGGAACGCCGCTTCGGCAGCGTCGGCATTTCCGACCGCATGATCCTGATCGCGCACGAAGGCAATCAATATGTGTTTCCGGTGACCGAGGTGCATGGCCTGCACCGCCATCACCCGAACGAATTGCAGCCGGCGCCGGCGACCATCGGCAAATCCAAGGCCACCTACACCAAGGGTGTGCTCGCCTGGAACGAACGCCATGTCGCCAGCCTGGACGCGGAATTGCTGTTCCACACCTTGAACAAGAGTCTGACATGAGCGGCGAATTTTCCATGTTGGATCTGTTCCGCAGCGAGGTCGAGACCCAGGCCGCGCAACTCAGCGAGCATTTGCTGGCCTTGGAAACGCGGCCGAACGATGCCGTCGCGCTGGAAGCACTGATGCGCGCCGCGCACTCGATCAAAGGCGCCGGTCGCATGGTGAGTGTGGAATCCGCCGTGCGCATCGCGCATGTGTTGGAAGATCTGTTCGTCGCCGCACAGCAAGGACGCCTGACCCTGACGCCCGCGCACATCGACGTGCTGCTGACCGGCGTGGACATGCTCAAACGCATCGCCCAGGGCGCCGATCAGCCCGATTGGGCGCAGACTCACGCGCAAGAACTCGACGCGCTGTTACAGACGATGAGCGCCGCACACGCCGGCACACCGGATGTGGCAGCGACACCGTCCGCGACCGCCCCGGCATCGATCCCGGCATCGATACAGACACCGGCCGCGGCGACCGCGCCAAAAACCGTCCGCGACTCGACCATGCTGGATCTGTTCCGCATCGAGGTCGATAGTCAGACCCGGCTGCTGGCGGACGGGCTGCTGGAACTGGAACAGAACCCGAGCGATGCGGCCCGCCTGGAGGCCATGATGCGCGCCGCGCATTCGATCAAGGGCGCGGCGCGCATGGTGGATATCGCCGCCGGCGTGCGCATCGCGCATGTCATGGAAGACGGCTTGGTCGCTGCGCAGCATGGCAAACTGGTGATCGGCGCGGCGCATGTAGATCTGCTGTTGCGCGGCGTGGACATGCTCGGCCGCATAGGCAACGCGGCGGATATCGATGCCTGGGCCGCCCAGCACGCCACCGACATCGATACACTGGAAGCAGCGCTCGCGACCTTGCCCACGAACACGCCGCCGCCCGTCATACAGGCCGCGGCAGCGCAACCCGAAACGGCGCCCCCGACACTTGCGACACTCGTGACGCCCACCGCTAACACGGCGGCAGCGAACACCGCGAAACAGAATCTGGACAGCGCCATCCGCGTCTCCGCGGAAAGCCTGAATCGCCTCATGGGTCTGGCCGGCGAAGTCCAGGTCGAGGCGCGTTGGCTGCGCCCCTACGCCGACGCGCTGGTGCAATTCAAACATCGGCACACCGAACTCATCAGCCTCCTGGACAAACTGCGCGACGCCGTCGAGCTCACGCATCTCGACGAATACGCACGCAGTCTGCTCGGCGAGGCACAGCACAAGGCCGCGCATTGCCGGAAACTGCTCGGCGAACGGCTGAACGAGCTCGACGAGTACGACCGTCGCAGTCACAACCTGGCCAGCCGCCTCAACCGCGAGGTCATCGCCAGCCGCATGCGGCCGTTCGCCGACGGCGTGCACGGCTTCCAGCGCATGGTGCGCGATCTGGCGCGCACGCTCGGCAAACACGTGCATCTCGATATCCGCGGATTCGCCACCCAAGTCGACCGCGACATCCTGGAAAAAATCGAAGCGCCGCTCAACCATCTGCTGCGCAACGCCGTCGATCACGGCATCGAAATGCCCGCCGACCGGCTGGCCGCCGGCAAACCGGAACAGGCCACTATCCGTCTGGAAGCGATGCACAGCGCCGGCATGCTGTCGATCGTGGTCGAAGACGACGGCCGCGGCATGGAACTCGACCGACTGCGACACAAGATCGTGCAGCGGAAACTGGTCTCACAGGAAATGGCCGCCGATCTCAGCGAAGCGGAGCTGATGGATTTTCTGTTCCTGCCCGGCTTTTCCACCCGCGAACAAGTCACCGAAATCTCCGGTCGCGGCGTGGGCCTGGACGTGGTGCACAGCGTAGTGCAGGAAATGCACGGCATCGTCCACGCCACCGCACAACCCGGCAAGGGCATGCGTTTCCATTTGCAACTGCCGTTGACGCTGTCGGTAATGCGCGCGCTGATGGTGGAAATCGCCGGCGAGCCCTACGTCTTCCCGCTGGCGCAGATTCATCGCACCCTCAAACTGCCGCGCCATGCCATCGAGGTCATGGAAGGCCGTCAGTATTTCACGCTCATCAATCAACACATCGGGCTGATCGCGGGCAATCAGGTGCTGGGCCTGGAAGGCGAACCGCCCGAGGCGGAAGAGGTGTGCATCGTGGTCCTGGGCGAACGGCTCGACCGCTACGGTCTGGTGGTCGATCGCTTCATGGGCGAGCGCAATCTGGTGGTGCAAAGCCTCGATCCGCGACTGGGCAAGGTCAAGGACATCAACGCCGCAGCCATTCTGGAAAACGGCGATCCCTGCCTGATTATCGATGTCGACGATCTGCTGCGCTCGATCAACATCCTCATCGCCGGCGGCCGGCTTGACAAAATCCGCCGCGACGGCGACATACCGAAAAAGAAAGTCACCAAACGCATTCTGGTGGTGGACGATTCCATCACCGTGCGCGAGGTCGAACGCAATATGCTGGTCAACCGCGGCTACGACGTGGAAGTTGCGGTGGACGGCATGGACGGCTGGAATGCCGTGCGCACCGGCGAATACGACTTGGTCATCAGCGACGTCGACATGCCGCGCATGAACGGCTTCGAGTTCGTCGGCCTGATAAAGAAAGACCCGCAGTTGAAGTCGCTGCCGGTGATGATTGTGTCCTACAAGGATCGTGACGAAGACCGCAGGCGCGGGCTGGAAGTCGGCGCCGATTATTATCTGACCAAGGGCAGCTTTCACGATGAAACCCTGCTCGATGCCGTCGCCGATCTGATCGGTCAGGCCTAGGTCGACAAGCAATGAGCCCAGCTATGCGTGTTGCAGTTGTAAACGATTCCAAACTGGCCGCCGAGAGCCTGCGTCGGGTGATCGCCGAGAGCGGCCGGCACCACGTCGCCTGGGTCGCGGAAGACGGCGCCGAAGCGGTGCGCCGCAGCACCGAGGATCGTCCGGATCTCATCCTGATGGATCTCATCATGCCCAACATGGACGGCGTGGAGGCCACGCGTCAGATCATGGCCAAGGCGCCGTGCGCCATCGTCGTGGTCACCGCGAGTGTCGCCGGCAACGCCGCCAAGGTCTTCGAGGCCATGGGCGCGGGCGCCTTGGATGCGATCAACACGCCGATCCTCGGCATGGACGGCAGCGGTGCCGGCAACGCCGCCCTGTTGCACAAGATCGACATGGTCGGACGCCTGATCCAAGCGCCGAAACGCAGCGCGCCGCCGGTAACGCCGGAGCCGCCGAATCCCTGCATGGTCCCCGGGCGTTGTCCGCCGCTGATCGCCATTGGCGCGTCCACCGGCGGGCCGGCCGCGTTGAAAACCCTGTTGGCGCCGCTGCCGGCCGATCTGCCGGCGGCGATTATCGTCATTCAGCATGTGGACAAAGAGTTTGCCCACAGCTTCGCGGAATGGCTGGACGAACAAACGGCCTTGTCGGTGCGTTTGGCGCAGCCGGGCGACCGCCCCAGCCCTGGCCATGTGCTGATCGCCGGCCGCGAAGATCACCTGATCGTCACCACGGACGGCCGCCTGGACTACACCCCGGAGCCGGCCGATTACGCCTACCGCCCGTCGGTCAATGTGTTCTTCGAGAGCATGGCGCGCTACTGGCGCGGCCATTCGGTGGGCGTTCTGCTGACCGGCATGGGCCGGGACGGCGGCACCGGCCTGCTCAGCCTGCGCCAGGCCGGCGCCCACACCATCGCCCAGGATCAGGCCAGCAGCGCCATTTACGGCATGCCCAAGGCGGCTGCAGAATTGGGCGCCGCGGTCGATATCCTGGGACTTGATGCCATCGGACCGGCCCTACTGAAATCCCTGCGTCGGCCGTTAACGGCGTAGTGATTCGGATTTCGCAGATGAACGAGACCCGCAAAGACCAACAGAGCGATACCGCCATGCCCAAACGCCGCGCCGTGGTGCTGCTGGTCGACGACCAGGCCATGGTCGCCGAGGGCATTCGGCGCATGCTGGTCGACGAGACGGATATCGACTTTCATTATTGCGCCGATCCGCGCGAGGCCATTCAAACCGCCATCACCATCAAGGCAACGACCATCTTGCAGGATCTGGTCATGCCGGAAGTCGATGGCATGATGCTGGTGCGTTTCTACCGCACCAATCCAGCGACCCGCGACGTGCCGATCATCGTGCTGTCGACCAAGGACGACCCGGCCATCAAGAGCGAGGCCTTCCACAACGGCGCCAACGATTACCTGGTCAAACTGCCCGACAAGGTCGAGCTGGTCGCGCGTATCCGCGCTCACTCCCGCAGCTATCTGGCGCAATTGGAACGCGATGCCGCCTACCAAGCGCTGCGCGATCTGCAAAACCAACTGGAAACCAGCAACGCCCAGTTGGAGGAAAGCAACCGCGAACTGCAACGCCTGTCGTCGCTGGATGGACTCACCGGTATTTCCAATCGCCGTCAGTTCGACAAGACGCTCGAACAGGAATGGCAGCGTGCCCTGCGCAACTGCGCCGAGCTGTCGCTGATCATGATCGACATCGATTATTTCAAGCTGTTCAACGACACCTACGGTCATCAGGCCGGCGACGATTGTCTCAAGAGCGTGGCCCTGGCGCTGGCGCGCATCGTGCACCGCCCCTCGGATCTCGTCGCGCGCTACGGCGGCGAGGAGTTCGCGGTCATTCTGCCCGAGACCGACACGGAAGGTACGCTGCGCGTCGCCGAAAAGATGCGCGAGGCCGTATCGCGCCTGAACGTGCGCCACGACGCATCCAAGGTGTCCGACAAGATCACCCTGAGCATCGGCATCGCCAACATGAACCCACGCGGCAGCGACAATCCCGACACCTTGCTCGCCGCAGCCGACGATGCCCTGTACCGCGCCAAGCACGCTGGGCGCAACCGCGTCGAAGTGGCCAGCGACGAAGCGACCGCCCCGCCGGCGGTCAACCAAAGCCGCGCCTGAACACCCGGCGCCAGTTCCGGTCACAGTCCCGGCCCGAATCCCGATAGCGATCCACCCTCGCCAAAGCCCCGACCAATCCCTATCATTAGGCCTCCAACGGCGACCGGCACCGCGTGTCGGTATTTCCATTCATCGCAGCCTGTTGCGGGAGCCCGCCATGACCTTTGTCGTCACCGAAAACTGCATCAAGTGTAAATACACCGATTGCGTCGAAGTCTGCCCGGTGGATTGTTTCCACGAGGGTCCGAATTTCCTGGTCATCGATCCCGAGGAATGCATCGACTGCACCCTGTGCGAACCCGAGTGTCCGGCCGAGGCCATCTTCCCCGAGGACGACATCCCCTCCGGCCAGGAGCACTTTCTGGAATTGAACGCCGAGCTGGCGCAAGGCTGGCCGGTCATTACCCAGAAAAAAGACGCGCCGCCCGACGCGGATAACTGGAACGGCAAGTCCGACAAGCTCAAAGACCTGCAACGCTGAACACGCGCGCCCAGGCAGTCCCGCCAGGTAGCCGCCAGATAGCCCCCAGGCAGACCCCCAGGGCAGCACAGTCGCAACGCAAAGCCACATGAGCCTCTTCCTCCATGCCTACAGCGAGGACTTGCTGGCGCGCGCCGCCGAGCGTTGCCTGTACCACGCCGCGGCACAGTGTCCCGATCTCTCCCGCGTGGTCGTGCTGGTGGCCGACAGTCTGGCGAGCCGCGCACTGCGCGTGCAGATCAGCGCACTCGCGCAGGCGCGGGGACATCCCGCGCTGCTGGGATTGCGCATCCTGACGCTGCGCGCCTGGATCGATAACGGCATCGATAACGGCATTGAGAACGGCAGTCCCGATAGCCCCGACACCGATCCGCCCTTGAGCGATCCCGCCCGGCATCTGTTACTGGTCGATGCCTTGCGTCAGCACAGCGGCCTGTTCGGCGAGGACGATCCCTGGCGCCTCGCCGACAGCCTGTTGGAATTGTTCGACGAACTCACCCTGCATCGCGCCGAATTGCCGGAGACCGCGCCGGCCCTGGCCGAACGTTTGGCCAAAGGCTATCGCATCGATGGCTCGGCACCGGCCGCGCTCAATCGCGAGGCGCAGATTGTGCATCGCCTATGGCGCGCCTGGCAGGAACAGACCGCCGCGCTGCATCGCCCCGACCCCGGCACGCATTATCTGCACAAGCTACAACGACAACATCCACTGCGCGAAGACGAACCCTTCTACATCCTGGTCGGATTACAGACATTCACACCCGCGGAACACGAGTGGATTACCGCGCGCCTGCACGCCGGGCGTGCCGAGTGGCTGCTGCACGGCAATCTCCCCGCACAACACACCCTGGCCGACCGCGCGCTGAACGACATCCTCACGCTGGGCACGGCGCAATACCGCGCCGATGACAATGCCGATAACAATGCCATCCGCACCTTTCTGGACAGCGTGTATCCGCACGACGACGCAGACCTGCGCACACGCGCCGCGGCCCTGGCGAGTGCGAACGCCGACAGTCCCGCGCCAGACAAACTCGGCACGCTGGCCGCGGACTCCGCCGAACAGGAGGCACGCGCCATCGATCTGCAAGTGCGCCGCTGGCTGCTGGCCGGCAAACAGCGCATCGGCATCGTCACCGAGGATCGGCGTCTGGCGCGGCGCGTGCGCGCACTGCTGGAACGCGCCGGCATCGTATTGCAGGACGCCGGTGGTTGGGCGTTGTCCACCACCAGCGCGGCCGCTTGCGTGGAACGCTGGCTGCAAAGCATGGAAGAGGATTTCGCGCATCAGCCGTTGTTGGATTTCCTCAAGTCGTCCTGTGCCTGCGCGGAGGCCACGCGCAGTGCGCACCTCGCCACGGTCTATCGCCTGGAACACGACATCATTCAGCACGAGAACATCGCCCGCGGTCTGGAGCGTTATCGGCGGCATATCGAATACCGTCGGCATCGTCTGGACTGGCCGCCGGCCATAGTCGAACCCTTGCACGCCTTGCTCGATCGTCTCGCGACCGCCGCCCGTCCGCTGCTGCGCATGCTGAACAGAGCACATCCGGCTCGCATGTATCTCGCCACGCTGCGCGATAGCCTGACCACCCTCGGCGTCTGGACCAGCCTGGATGGCGACGACGCCGGTCAACGCATCCTGGCACTCTGGGAAGAACTGGATGCCGCCGCGCAAACCCTGCCGCTGAGCTTGAGCTGGCGGGAATTCCGCACTTGGTTCGGCCGCGCGCTGGAAGACAAAACCTTTCGCCCCAGCCTGGCCAACGGTCCGGTGCAATTGCTGACGCTGGAACAAAGTCAGTCGCTGCATTTCGATGCGCTCGTGTGCGGCGCCTGCGATCGCGAACACCTGCCCGGCAAGGATCGCATCAGCGCCTTCTTCAACGCCGGCGTGCGCCGCGAACTCGGTTTGCCCACCTGGGAGCAGCGCCTCGATCTGCGCCGTTATCAGTTCCGGCATCTGTTGGAGAGCGCACCGCAGATACTGCTGACCTGGCGCCGCGAGGAACAGGGCGAGCCGGTGTTGCCGAGCCCTTGGCTGGAAGCCTTGGAGTCGCTGCATCGGCTCGCCTACGGGCGTTCGCTGGAGGACATCGAACTCAAGGCACTGACCGTCTCCGAACAGGGCGCGGTCGCACCCGCCGATGCCGCGCCGTTGCCCGCGCCGCCCACGCGGCCGCGACCGCGTCTGCCCGCGGACTTGTTGCCCGCCACCGTCAGCGCCAGCAGTCATCAACACCTCATCGACTGCCCGTATCGCTATTTCGCCGCCGACGGTCTGCGCCTCTCGCCGCCGGACGAGGTGCGCGAGCGTTTGCAGAAATCCGACTACGGCGAACGCGTGCACCGTTGTCTGGAGGCCTTCCACGGCAACGTCGAGCATCTGCCCGGACCGTTCACCCAAGCGTTCAGCGCGGCCACGCGCGACGCGGCCATTGATCTGCTGCAACGCATTGCGCACGCCGTGTTCGCCCGCGACCTGGAAGACAACTTCCAGCATCGCGGCTGGCTCAAGCGCTGGCTGGTCTTGATTCCCGACTATATCGACTGGCAAATCGCGCGTGCGGCGAACTGGCGTGTAGAGCAGGTGGAGGCGCAACTCGAACGTCCGCTGGAAAACGGCTTGACGCTGAAAGGGCGGCTGGATCGCATCGACAGCGATGGACAGCATCGGGCCATCGTCGACTACAAAACCGGCTATATTCCCGCGCAAGCCGCTATCGATGCCGGCGAGGCGGTGCAATTGCCGATGTATGCCCTGCTCGGCACAAGCGCCGTCGAACACGTGGAGTATCTGCAACTGGACAAACAAACGGTGCGCAGCGCCGGCCAATTGAGCGGCGCGGCGGTCATGGAATTGCGCGATGCGGTGGCCGCGCGTCTTGCCGCAACCCACAGCGCGCTGCTGGCGGGCCAGGCACTGCCGGCCTGGGGCGATCCCGACAGTTGCCGTCATTGTCCGATGCAGGGTGTGTGTCGTCGTGCCGCCTGGGATAACGACAACAACCCAAGCACACTGTGAAAGACATCACAGCACGCCGCGCGCGTTCCTAAGTATGGCGGTCGGCCCGCCGATAGCTTAGTATTCCGTTCGATCAGTCCAATTGCGCATCGACCGGAACAGTACCAAAGAAGGGGGGTCAACTTGGACGCTATCCGGAGCACCTGCAAAAGGGTTATGGGCGGGGCTGCGATCGCCGCGCTGCTGATGTTCCTGCCCTGCTTCGCCTCTGCCGCACCCGACAACGCCAATAGCCAAGTCAAAACACAGAATCCCTTCCCGCTGCCGAGCGGTCTCGAACCCGCCGTCGATTTCTGGTGCAAAGTATTCGCCGACTGGTCCCGCGAACAGGTCGCACTGCACGACGACGAATATCTGGGCGTCGTTTACCGCGTCGTCGATATCCCCGGCCCGGTCGCCGAAGGTCTGACCAGCGGCCAGCGCGCCTGGGTGCGCGAGCAGGAAAACCAGCTGATCGCCGAACTTTCCCAACTGTCGGTCAAGAAGGCCCGCAGCCAAGCCCTGACGAAAACGGAACAGCGCCTGGCCAACGCCATCACCTACGGCAGCGGCAAGATCAAGGGTGCGGCCGAGCGGGTACGCTCGCAACGCGGCACGCGCGAACGTTTCCTGCGCGGCCTGGAAATCAGCGGTCGTTACGATCAAGTTTTCCGCGCGGTTTTCCGCGCCCGCGGTCTGCCGGAAGATCTGGCTTACTTGCCGCACGTCGAATCCTCGTTTCAGATCGGCGCGCGTTCTTCGGTCGGCGCCGCCGGCATGTGGCAATTCATGCCGTCCACCGCGCGCTCCTACATGACGGTCGGCACCACGGTCGACGAGCGCCTCAACCCGGTCACGGCGGCGCAAGGCGCGGCGGGTTATTTCGCCGGCGCCTATCGATCACTGGGCAATTGGCCGCTCGCCGTAACGTCCTATAACCACGGCATCGGCAGTATGAACCGCGCCCAAGCGCGTTTCGGCAACGACTTCGCGCGCATTGTGCGCGACTACGATGCACCGTCTTTCGGTTTTTCGTCGCGCAACTTCTATCCGGAATTCCTCGCCGTGCGCCGCATCGCCAAGTCTCCGGACAAATATTTCCCCGAGGGCGTGCGCTTCCAGGCCCCGCTGGCGGCCAAGCCCGTCACCCTCAAGCACGCGCTGTATGCGCACGACATTCGCAAACAGATGGGCACGGATCTGCTGGCACTGGCCGATCTCAATCCCGGCTGGTCGGACCGCGCGCTCAAGGGCAAAAGCAAACTGCCGGCCGGCATCACGGTCTGGGTTCCGGCAAAGAACTACGTACCCGAGTTCACTGCGCCGCCCGACACTGCGGTGGCACGCGTGGAAACGTCCCATGGCACCCCCATCAAATCCAGCCGCATCCACCGCGTTGCACAAGGCGACAGCCTGTGGACGATCGCGCGTCGCTACGGCACCACGGTGAAAACGCTGAGTGCGCATAACGGTCTGAGTGCGCGGGGCGCACCGCTACGCATTGGCCAGGTGCTCAAACTGCCCGGCACGCACACAACGGACTCGCTCAATAAGATCGCAACGGCCAGCACTACCCACCGCGTTAGCGCGGGCGACACACCCTTCAAGATCGCAAGCGCATACCGGATACGGCTAAACGATCTGCTCGCAGCGAATAATATGCACGCACGTTCGGTGATCCGCCCGGGGCAACAATTACGCATCCCCTCCGCGGACTGAAACTCGGGGAATTGCACCCAACAAAAAAGGGGCCGCGAGGCCCCTTTTTTTCAGCGTGGAGTATGCGTCACGCCTCTTCGGCGACCGCCTTCATGCTGAGACGGATGCGGCCCTGCTTGTCGACTTCCAGCACCTTGACCTTGACGATGTCGCCTTCGGCCAGCTTGTCGCTGACGTTCTGCACGCGCTCGTCGCAGATCTGCGAGATGTGTACCAGCCCGTCCTTACCCGGCAGGATAGTGACGAAGGCACCGAAGTCCATCAGCTTGGCGACCTTACCTTCGTAGATGGTGCCGACGGTCACGTCCGCGGTGAGCTGCTCGATGCGGCGCTTGGCCTCTTCACCGGCGGCGGCGTCCACCGAAGCGATCTTGACCGTGCCATCGTCGGTGATGTCGATGCTGGTGCCGGTCTCTTCGGTGATGGCGCGGATGGTCGCACCGCCCTTGCCGATCACGTCGCGGATGCGATCCGGATTGATCTTCATGGTGGTGTAGCGCGGCGCGAACTTGGACATTTCCGTGCGCGGCGCGGAGAGCGCGGCACTCATCTTGTCGAGGATATGCAGACGCGCATCGTGAGCTTGGGCCAGCGCGGTCTCCATGATTTCCTTGGTGATACCGTCGATCTTGATGTCCATCTGCAGCGCGGTCACGCCATTGGTCGTACCGGCCACCTTGAAGTCCATGTCGCCGAGGTGATCCTCGTCGCCCATGATGTCGGTGAGCACCGCAAACTTGTCGCCTTCCTTGATCAGGCCCATGGCCACACCGGCAACCGGCGCCTTCAACGGTACACCGGCATCCATCAATGCCAGCGAGCTGCCGCACACGGAGGCCATCGAGCTGGAGCCGTTGGACTCGGTGATCTCTGAGACGACGCGCGTGCTGTAGGGGAAATCCGTCACCGACGGCATCACGGCGATGACGCCGCGCTTGGCCAGACGCCCGTG
>JACREG010000071.1 GCA_016218375.1 Gammaproteobacteria bacterium | reverse complement strand
CGAGGTCGATGACGCGCGGGGTGATGTCTTCGGTGCTGCCGTTGCCCAGTTCCAGCTTGAGGCGTTTGGTCGGGTGCAGCGGGGTGAGGTTTTCGAACAGCACCTTGTTCTTGGCGTTTTCGGGCGATTCGAAATTGATCTCGCTGACTTTCAGCAGGGCGAAGTAGCGCTCGCCTTCCTTCGGCGGCCGGATCTTGCCCGACACTGTGTCGCCGGTGCGCAGATTGAAGCGGCGAATCTGGCTCGGCGAGACGTAGATGTCGTCGGGGCCGGCGAGATAGGAACTGTCCGCCGAACGCAGGAAGCCGAAACCGTCCTGGAGAATTTCGAGTACGCCGTCGCCGGAAATATCCTCGCCGCTTTTGGCGTGCGATTTGAGCAGTGAGAAGATGACATCCTGTTTACGCGAGCGGGCGGCGCCTTCGATGCCCATGTCCTGGGCGATCTGGATGATTTCGGAGGCGGATTTTTGCTTGAGTTCGGTTAGATTCATGAGGGTGTCTTGAGTGATGTTGGGAATGGTGTTTGGACAGGGAACGGCATCTTAAGTTGGGAATGACATGTCTAGCCCGAATGGGCCGGGAACTGCGTCTTGAACGGGGGGTTGCCAGTGACGGCGAAAACGGCTGTAAAGCTGTTCTTATACCTGAGTGCGCGCAAGGCTAACACGCTTCCCAACCAACGTCCAGCGAGACTGTGGGCGGGGCAGCGTCCGATCCGGCCGGGGCGGGACGCTGCCGTCGATTTTACAGATTGCTGTCGATGAAAGCGGTCAGTTGCGACTTGGAGACCGCGCCGACCTTGGTGGCTTCCACATTGCCGTTCTTGAACAACATGAGCGTCGGGATGCCGCGGATGCCATAGCGCGGCGGCGTCTGCGGGTTCTCGTCGATGTTCAGTTTGGCGACCTTGACCTTGCCGGTGTATTCCGCGGCGATCTCGTCGAGGATCGGGGCGATCATCTTGCAGGGACCACACCACTCCGCCCAGTAATCCACCAGGACCGGCTCGCCGGATTTCAGGACATCGGTCTCGAACGAAGCGTCGGTGACATAGACAATGTGATCGCTCACAAGTGCATCTCCTCATGGGTTGTCGGGAAGCCCGGTGGAACGGCCCAAGTCATGCCAAGCGCCACGCGCGTGTCGGTCGGCGAACCGTCGATACCGCGTGAAGCGGTGTGCTCCCTCCGGGATGGCAGCACGGGGCAGCACGGGGATGGGACGGTAACGGATGGCGTGTGCGGGTTGGGTGTTCTGCCGGGTAACGATGGCTGTCATTTGAGCCCAATCCGGCGTGTAATGCAAGTCCACCGCGCGCGGGTTTTCGGGTATGCTAACTGCTTATGACTGAACGACATCTAACGACACTGCGATTTGCCGAGTTGGGCCTGGCCGATGTCATCCTGCGGGGTGTGGCGGATGCCGGCTTCGATTTCTGCACGCCCATCCAGGCGCAGACCCTGCCAGTGGCCCTGCAAGGGCAGGATATCGCCGGCCAGGCGCAGACCGGCACCGGCAAGACGGCGGCATTCCTGCTGGCGTTGTCCCAGCATCTGCTTACACACCCAGCGCCCGAGGGACGCCGCGCCAATCAGCCGCGCGCGCTGGTGCTGGCGCCGACCCGCGAATTGGCCATTCAGATCCATTCCGATGCGCAGACCCTCGGCAAACATCTCGGGCTGGTGTTCGGGCTGGTCTATGGCGGCACCGGCTACGACCAGCAGCGCAAGTCGCTGGAGGACGGCGTCGATGTGCTGATCGGCACGCCGGGGCGCATCATCGATTATTTCAAACAGCATGTGTTCGATCTGCGCGCGGCGCAGGTGATTGTGCTCGACGAGGCCGATCGCATGTTCGATCTCGGCTTCATCAAAGATATCCGCTTCCTGCTGCGGCGTTGTCCGCCGCCCGAGCAGCGTCTCGGACTGTTGTTCTCGGCGACGCTGTCGCATCGGGTCACCGAGCTCGCCTACGAGCACATGAACAATCCGCGGCTGATCAAGGTCGAATCCGAGAAAGTCACCGCCGATCGGGTGCGGCAGGTGCTTTACCACACCGCCAACGACGAGAAGGTGCGCTTGCTGATCGGTCTGCTCAAACACATGGACCCGCGCCGCAGTATCGTGTTCGTCAACACCAAGCGCGACGCCGACCGCGTCTGGGGTTATCTGGAAGGCAACGGTTTTTCGGCCGCGATTCTTTCCGGCGATGTGCCGCAGAACAAGCGCCAGGCCTTGCTGGAACGTTTCCAGTCCGGCGACCTGCCGGTGCTGGTGGCCACCGACGTCGCCGCGCGCGGTCTGCACATCCCCGATGTCAGCCATGTGTTCAACTATGATCTGCCGCAGGATGCTGAGGATTACGTGCACCGCATCGGCCGCACCGCGCGGCTGGGCGCCGAGGGCGACGCCATCAGCTTCGCCTGTGAGACCTATGTCTATTCGCTGCCGGATATCGAGCGCTATATTGGTCACAAAATTCCGGTAGAAAGCCCCAGCGCGGAGCTGTTCGCCGTGTTGCAGCCGCCGGTGAAGACCGAACGCCCGCCGCGTCGACCGGGTGGTCCGGGCGGGGGTGGCAAGCGGCCGGGCGGGGGTGGTTCCCGACATGCGGGTGGCGGTCAGCGCCACCGGCCACGCAAGGCCTAGCCGGGATCGGTTCGAGAAAAGGGATAGTCGTTTTGATGCCGTTAAACCAAGTGATCGATTGGCTCCAGGGGCCGCGCGCCGAACAGACCGCGCGCGCGGTGGCGCTGTTGTTGGGCGTATGGCTGCTGTACCGCATGGCCACGCTGGTCTGGCAGATTGTGCCGGCGCCGGCCTTGCCCGAAGGTCCGGTGGCGCCCGTAAATGCGACGTCGACCGCGCCCGCGCGCCCGCGTCTGGATGTCGCCGAGGTGGTCAATTGGCATCTGTTCGGTAACGCCGCGGCGCCGGCACCGGGGACGACGGGCGGCGCGACGGGGCCGATCGATGCCCCCGAGACCCGTCTTAATCTGGTTCTGCGCGGCGTGCTATCCTCCGACAACCCCAAAGAGGCGCACGCCATTATCGCGGAGCCCAACGGCACCGAGAATTTCTTCCGCGTCGGCGCGGCGTTGCCGGGCGGCGCGGAACTAAAAGAGATATACGCCGATCGCATCATATTGATGCGCGCGGGGCGGCCTGAAACCCTGCGGTTGCCGCGCGAGGCGGTGGAGGGCGCGGGCGGCGACACTGTACCCGATGGTATGCCGACGGGTTCGCGCGGCATCGGTCCGACGCGAGATCCCAGTGCTCTGCTCGGCGAGTACCGCGACCAGATGGCGCAGAATCCTCAGGCCTTGCTGGATCTGGCGCGTGCCATACCGGCACCGGCGCCGGGTGGCGGGATCGCCGGATTCCGACTGTTTCCGGGCAACAAACCGGCGCTGTTTGCCCAATTGGGTTTGCAGCCCGGCGATCTGGTCAAGGAAGTGAACGGGCTTGTTTTGGACAACCCGATGCGCGGTCCCGAGCTGATGCAGCGTCTGCGCGAAAGCAATCAGCTCGATTTGCGTATCGAGCGGGCCGGCCAGGAGATGAACCTGTCGGTGGCTCTCCCATGAGCGCGGTGGCAACGCCCGCTTCGACAACAACGATCAAGGTACGGACGGTATGAAGGGGATTCACGTCGGGACGGCGCGCCGCAACGGTCTATCGGCACTGGCTCTGGCCATGGCCTTGGCATGGCAGAGCGCCTGGGCCACCAGTGTCACGCTCAATCTCAAGGACGCCGATCTCAGCGCCCTGATCGGTACGGTCGCCGAAGTGACCGGCACCAATTTCATCGTCGATCCGCGCGTCAAGGGCAAGGTCACGGTCGTCTCCTCCAAACCCATGGAGTCCGACGAGGTCTATCAGGTCTTTCTGTCCATCCTCAAGGTGCACGGTTATGCCGCGGTGCCGAGCGGCTCGGTGGTGAAGATCGTGCCCGACGTCAACGCCAAGGCCGAGGGCGTGCCGAGCGCCACCGACAAGGAACCCGGGCGCGGCGACGAAGTGGTTACGCGCGTCATCGAGGTCAACAACGTGTCCGCCGCGCAGTTGGTGCCGATCCTGCGCCCGCTGGTGCCGCAGCAGGGCCACATGGCCGCTTATCCCGGCACCAATGTGTTGATTATTTCCGACCGCGCCGAGAACATCGAGCGGCTGGTGTCCATCGTGCGGCGCATGGATCAGCAGAGCGACAACGAAATCGAAGTCATGCCGCTGCAATATGCCTCCGCCGCCGAAGTGGTGCGCATCATCGGCGCGCTGAACAAACCGCAACCCGGCATACCGCAGGCGGCCGGCAACGAGGCCTCGGTGATCGCCGACGAGCGCACCAACAGCGTGCTGATCGGCGGCGACAAGGCCGACCGCCTGCGTTTGCGCATGGTGATTTCGCATCTGGATACGCCGCTGGAACGCGGCGGCAACACCCACGTCATCTATCTCAAATATGCCAAGGCCGAGGATCTGGTCAAAGTGCTGACCGGTGTGAGCACCAGCATCGCCCAGGAACAGAAGGGCGGTGCGCAGGCTGCTGGTGGTGGCGGTGGCGGTGGTACGCGGGCTCAGAGCGGCGAACTCAGCATCCAGGCCGATGAAGCGGCCAATGCACTGGTCATCAACGCGGCGCCGGATGTGTACCGCTCGCTGGAATCCGTGATCCGCCAGCTCGATATCCGTCGCGCGCAAGTACATGTCGAAGCGGTGATCGCGGAGATCAATACGGATAAGACCATGGAGCTGGGCGTGCAATGGCGCGGCACCGATGGATTGAACGGCGCAGGTGCCATCGGCGGTACCAACTTTACCGGCGTCGGCGCGGGCATCAACGACGTAGCGGCCAATCCGCTCGCGTCGGGCGCCGGTTTGAGTGTCGGCTATTTCGAAGGGACCACCAAGATCCTGGGCAAGGAGATTCTCAACCTGGGTGTGTTGGTAAAGGCGCTCGCCTCCGACTCCGATACGAATATTCTTTCCACGCCGAATCTGGTGACCCTGGACAATCAGGAAGCGGAGATCGTGGTCGCGCAGAACGTGCCCTTCGTCACCGGTTCTTACTCCAGCACCGGTGCCGCCGAGGGTGCGACCAATCCATTCCAGACCATTCAACGCGAGGACGTGGGTCTGAAGCTGAAGGTCAAGCCGCAGATCAACGAAGGCGATGCCATCAAACTCGAAATCGAGCAGGAGATTTCCAGTGTCGGCGTGAAGCCGCAGGATGCGGCGGATATCTTCACCAACAAGCGTTCCATCAAAACCTCGGTCATGGTCGACGACAAACAGATGATCGTGCTCGGCGGCCTCATCGACGACAACCTGACCGAGACTGTGCAGAAAGTGCCGCTGTTGGGCGATCTGCCGGTGTTGGGCAATTTGTTCAAGGCGCGCAAAACCAACAAGACCAAACGCAATTTGATGGTGTTCCTGCAACCCTCCATTCTGCGCGATGCGGCCTATACCAACGAAGTCAGCTCCGGCAAATACAGCTTTATGCGTGGTCTGCAAACGCAGATGCGCGACAAGGGCGTGAATCTGATGTCCGACGACGAAGCGCCGCTGTTGCCGGATTATCCGCCCGTTGGTAATGACGGGGCCGGTAATGCGTCGGCGCCGGCGGAAACCCAACCGCTGCCCGAAGCGCCAGCGCCCGTAAACCCATGAACGAAACCGCGTCGACTCCGGTGTTGGAACCGGCGGACGCCGCGACGGCGCCGGAGCGGCCGAGCTTTGCCTTTGCTAAGCGCCACGGCGTGTTGGTCAGCGACGCGGGCGAGGGTCGTGTGTTGGTGCGGCATCGCCCGGATGTGAGTCTCGGCGCGTTGGCCGAATTGCGGCGTTTCCTGCGCCGCCCGCTGCTGCTCGAACCGGTGCCGGAGGAACATTTCAACGCGCTGCTCACCGGGGCCTACGACAGCGAGTCCAGCCAGACCATGCTGATGATGGGCGATCTGAGCGAGGACACCGATCTGTTCAGCATCGCCCAGGCGCTGCCGGAACCGGAAGACCTGCTGGATTCCGAAGACGACGCGCCGATCATCCGCCTCATCAATGCGCTGCTCACCGAGGCGATCAAAGAGAACGCCTCGGATATTCACATCGAGACCTTCGAGAATCGTCTGGTGGTGCGTTTCCGCGTCGACGGCGTGCTGCGCGAAGTGCTGCAACCGCAGCGCGTGCTGGCGCCGCTGATCGTATCGCGCATCAAGGTCATGGCCAAACTCGACATCGCCGAGAAACGTCTGCCGCAGGACGGTCGTATCTCGCTGCGCGTCGCCGGTCGCGCGGTGGACGTGCGCGTATCGACGCTGCCGTCGGGGCACGGCGAACGCGTGGTGCTGCGTCTGCTCGACAAACAGGCCGGGCGTTTGGATCTGGAACATCTCGGCATGGCGCGCGAGGCGCGGTTGATGATGGACCGCATCATCCACCGCCCGCACGGCATTATTCTGGTGACCGGCCCGACCGGTTCCGGCAAGACCACCACGCTGTATGCCTCGCTGACGCGGCTCAACGATCGCAGCCGCAACATCCTCACCGTCGAAGATCCTATCGAGTACTACCTCGACGGCATTGGTCAGACGCAGGTCAACACCAAGGTCGAGATGACCTTCGCACGCGGCCTGCGCGCCATTCTGCGCCAGGACCCGGACGTGGTGATGGTCGGCGAAATCCGCGACCTGGAAACCGCCGAGATCGCCGTGCAGGCGAGTCTCACCGGCCATCTGGTGTTGTCGACTTTGCACACCAATAGCGCGGTCGGCGCCGTCACGCGTCTGCGCGACATGGGCGTGGAACCGTTCCTGCTGGCGTCGAGCCTGATCGGCGTGCTCGCGCAGCGCCTGGTGCGCGTGCTGTGTCCGCAGTGCAAACAGGCCTATACCGCCACTGCCAGCGACTGCGCCTTGTTGGAGGTGTCCGCCGAAGCCCCGCCGACGTTGTACCGCGCCGTCGGTTGCGCGGCCTGCAGCAATCTCGGTTATCAGGGACGCACCGGCATCTACGAACTCGTCGAGATCGACGAGCGTCTCGCCGGCATGATTCACGACGGCGCCAGCGAACACGATATGGAACGCTACGCGCATACCCATTCCTCCAGCATTCGCCAGGACGGCCTGCGCCGTATCCTCGAAGGCACTACCACGCTGGAAGAAGTGTTGCGGGTGACGCGGGAAGATTAGTCCCCAGCCATGCCCGCCTTCGAATTCACCGCACTGGACGTCGACGGCCGCGAGCACAAGGGTGTGCTTGAGGGCGATAGCCCGCGCGCGGTGCGTCAGCAATTGCGCGAGCGGCTGTGGACGCCGCTCAACGTTCAGGAAGTCGCCGCGCGCGAGGCGAAGTCGGCACGGCGCTTCAGTTTGCAGCGTGGTGTGGCGGCGGCCGATCTGGCGCTGATGACGCGACAGCTCGCGACGCTGGTGCGGTCCGGCCTGCCCTTGGAAGAATCGGTGCGCGCCGTGTCGCAGCAGACCGAGAAGGCGCGCCTGAAAAGCATGCTGCTGGGCGTGCGCTCGCGGGTGATGGAAGGCCATTCGCTGGCGGCCGGCTTCGCCGAGTTTCCGCATGTGTTTCCCGAGTTGTATCGCGCCACGGTCGCGGCCGGCGAACAGTCCGGCCATCTCGATGTGGTGCTGGAGCGCCTGGCCGACTACACCGAGAGCCGTCAACAGTTGCGGCAGAAGATCCAGTTGGCGCTGTTCTATCCCGCGCTGCTCACGATTCTCGCCATCAGCGTCGCCGCCTTGCTGCTGACCTATGTCGTGCCGCAAGTGGTGCAGGTGTTTCAGAACATCGGCCAGGAACTGCCGTTGCTGACGCGCGGGTTGATTGCGCTCAGCGATTTCATGCGCGCCTACGGACTGGCGTTGCTGGTGTTGCTGGGGCTTGCCGGCGCCGGCTTCGGCTGGCTGCTGCGCAAGCCCGGTCCGCGCCGGCAGTGGCATGCGGTGTTGTTGCGCCTGCCGCTGGTGTCGCGGTTGACGCGCGGCCTCAACACGGCGCGCTTCGCCCGCACCTTCAGCATCCTGCTCGCCTCGGGCGTGCCAGTGCTGGAGGCGCTGCGCATTTCCGCCGAGGTGATCGGCAATCTGCCCATGCGCGATGCGGTCGAAGAGGCCGCGCGCAAAGTGCGCGAGGGCTCCAGTATCTTTTCCGCCCTGGAGAAGAGCAGCTACTTCCCGCCGCTGACCCTGCATCTGATCGCCAGCGGTGAAACCTCCGGTAAACTCGAAGACATGCTGGAACGCGCCGCCACCAGTCAGGAACGCGAAATCGAAGTGCTGGTCGCTACCCTGCTGGGATTGTTCGAGCCGTTGCTGATCGTGGTCATGGGCGGTCTGGTGTTGGTTATCGTGCTTGCCATTCTGCTGCCGATTTTCGATCTGAATCAGTTGGTCAAATAAAAAGGCGAGTGCAAGACGCTGGTTCTTGCATGAAGCTGCACAGGGGGAATATCTATGTCGACGGTGCGTATACCGCGCAATTCCATCGCCGCGCTGTTCATGGCGCTTCTGTTTGCCTGGGTCGATGCCTCGGCCACCAGTGTCCGCGAGACCTCGGTGGCCGAAATGACAAACCAATCCGCAGTGATTTTCGAAGGCGTGGTCGTCGCGGTGCGGGCGCATAAGTCCGGGCGTGGAAGCATCGTCACCGACGTTGTCTTCGAGGTGCTGGACGTTATCAAGGGCAGCGTTCCGCAACCGCGCTTGACCTTGGAATTTCTCGGCGGTGAGATCCAGGGCGCGCATCAGTCGATTGCGGCGATGAATTATCCGCAGCTCGGCGAGAAGGGCATCTATTTCGCCGAGGCGATCGACCGGCCGCTGATCAATCCGCTCTACGGCTGGGATCAGGGGCGGTTTCTACTGCGCAAGGACCATGGGGGCGTGGAGCGCGTGTTGACGGCGGGCCAGCATCCCGTGCTGGACGTTCAGGGCAGCGCGTCCACGTTCTTCGATACACCCCGTGCCGCCGCGCAGCCTTCCACGGGCGTGGCCAACGGCGTGCGCGCGACGGCCGCCGCGGTCGATGCCGGCCTGTCGGCGGGGCAGTTCAAGCAACGGATTCGTAATCTGCTGGGCGTCGCGCCATGAACGCGCGCAGCCTGTCCAATGTTTCATGGTGCGGTGTCGTATGGCGCGGCGTTGTGCTGCTGTGCTTGTCGATGCTGTTGTCGCCGGCCGGCGCCTATGTGTTCATGGGTTCAAAATGGCCACAGGCGCAAACGACTTTCTACGTCAGCATCCCGGGTTCGAGCGGCCTCTGGAACACCGCCTTCGAACAGGCGATGGGGCGATGGACGACGGCGGGTTTTCGTTTCCTCATCGTCAGGAGCACCTATTCCGACCCGTGTAATTCCAGCGATCATAGAAACGGCGTGCGCTTCCACACGAATGTATGCGGATCGGCGTTCGGCGCGACGACCTTGGCCATTACATCGACTCTACGGCTCGGCTCCGAGACGACGGAAGCGGATATCGTCTTCAACTCGAATGAGCCTTGGGATGTGTATGCTGGGACGTTGAATGGTTATGCAACGGACTTCCGGCGCGTGGCCGTCCATGAGCTGGGGCATGCGCTCGGCCTCGGCCACGAAAGCGATGTGTCCGCCATCATGGCGCCCGTTGTCGGCAACATCGAGTCGCCGCGGATGGACGATGTGGCCGGCGTAAGGGCGCTGTATGGATTGTCCGGCGACGATTTCGGTAACAGCATCGGTACGGCGCACGCCATTGCGCCGAACAGCACCACCGGCGGAGTCATCGGCACCGGTGGCGACGTCGATTTCTTTCGCATACGCCTGACCAGTCGCGGTCGCGTGACCTTGCGCACGAATGGCGGCACCGATACGGTTGGGACGCTGTATACCTCGACCGGGACTGTCATCGTGGCGAACGACGACGGCTGTAATAACGAGGCGAACTTCTGTTTCAGTCGCATGCTCAATGCGGGAACGTATTACGTGAAAGTGGACGGCTACGGCACCACGGCCACCGGCCCTTACACGCTCGTATCGCGCTTCGCCGTGGACGATTTTGGCAACACCCGGGCGGAGGCGAAGCTCATCGCGCCGAACAGCACCACCGGCGGGCGCATCAATTCGGGGAGCGATGTCGATTATTTCAAGATTCAGTTGACGCGCGCGGGGCGCTTGGCTCTGCGCAGCAACGGCACCACCGACACCGTCGGGACGTTGTATTCCGCAACCGGTACGCAGCTCGCAACCAATGACGACGGTTGCAGCAATGCGCTGAATTTCTGTATCAGCCGAAATCTTTCCGCAGGCACCTACTATCTGAAGGTCGATGGCTATGGCACCACGGCCACCGGCACGTATTCCCTGGTGTCCAGTTTCCAATGACCGGACAACGCATCTTGATCGCGCTGCTCGTGGTGAACCTGTTCGCTACGTTGCTGGTGTATCGGGGTATGGAGCTGCTGGTCGATCGCGTGCGTTGCGAGGCGCCGTCGGCATCGGCAAAGACCGGCGCCGTTCCGGCGAAGCGGGACGAGGGCGCGGCGGACAAGGCGTTGTCCGATCCGGAAGAGGATCGACAGGCATCGCCTCAAGCGGACGCGCCCCTCATCACATCTGGCATCGCGCCCGACGACCTGGACGATATCGAAACCATCAAGGCCCGCTTCGCGACGCAATACGGCGATTCCGCATGGGCCGCGCAAATCCAGCAAACACTGCAGAACGTGGCGGGCACTGCCGTGGAGTATGCCGGGATCACCCGGGACGTGGTCGAGTGCAAAGAGAACATCTGCAAGCTGGTGCTGGGCTATTCCGATGCGGCGGTGTTCGACGCGTTCGTGGACGACCTGACCATGGCGCTCAAGGGCGAGCTTTCCGCCAGTCTGTATTTCGACACGCCCAATACGCTGGGCGGGAACTCGACCGTCAATGTTTATCTGGTGCGCGAGTAACGCGCGTCGCGCCGTCATGACCCTGCACATCGCCCGCTCCCTCCGGCATCGCAACTTCCGTTTGTATTTTCTCGGTCAGTTGCTGTCGCTGCACGGCACCTGGATGCAGAGTGTCGCGCAGGCGTGGTTGGTGTATCGGCTGACCGATTCCAGCTTCATGCTCGGCCTGGTGAGCTTTCTGAATCTCGCGCCGGTGCTGCTGCTGGGTCTGTTCGCGGGCGCGGTGGCGGACCGGTATTCGCGCTATCGATTGTTCTGGACCACACAGACGCTGGCGATGTTACAGGCGTTCACGCTGGGCGCACTGACGCTCGGTGGGCATGTGCAGGTGACGCATATTTTGATCTTGGCAACGTCGCTCGGCGTCATCCATGCCTTCGAGATACCCGCGCGCCACGCGCTGGTGGCGGGCTTGGTCGAGCGTGCCGAACTGTCCAACGCCATCGCGCTCAATTCCAGTCTGTTCAACCTGGCGCGTTTTCTCGGCCCGGCCTTGGCTGGCGCGTTGGTCGCCGTGCTCGGCGAAGGCCCGGTGTTCGTCATCAACGGCGTGTCGTTCCTGACGGTGTTGCTCGCACTTGCCGCCATGCGCCCGCGTCCCGCCATGCACGCGCGGCCCAGCGACACCGGCGGCGCGCTGGCCGGCTTGCGCTTCGCCTGGCGCCAAGTACCGTTGCGTTATGCGCTCGGCCTGGTCGCGCTCGTCAGCTTCGTCGGCACGCCGTATTTAGTGCTCATGCCGGTATTCGCCCGCGAGGTGTTCGGTGGCGGCGCGCAACAACTCGGCCTGTTGATCGGTGCCGCGGGCCTGGGTGCGCTGCTCGCCGCATTGCGTCTGGCGCAGCGCAAGCAGAACGAGGGTCTGGAGCGCGTGATTGTTTTCTCGGGCGTGTTCTCCGGCGTCGATCTGCTGCTGTTTTCCCAGGCCGGCAGTTTCACGTTCGCCCTGGCGACCCTGCCGCTGATCGGCTTCGCCATCACCTCGTTGGTCGCCGCCACCAATACCTTTCTGCAACTCCAGGCCGAAGACAATTTGCGCGGCCGATTGATGTCGCTGTTCTCGATGGTGTTCCTCGGCGCCGCGCCGCTGGGCAACCTGCTCGCGGGCTTCGCGGCGCAACACATCGGTGCGCCGCGCACAGTGCTGGCGAGCGCGTTGCTCTGTCTCGCCGGTGCGGCGGGATTAGGTTATGGGTTGTGTCGGAGCGTGTCCGCCAAACCGTAGCCCGGATGCAGGCGCGTAGCGCCGTCATCCGGGGGCTTTCCCGGATTACGCTGCGCTTCATCCGGGCTACCACTACCTGTTACCTGTGGTGGAGATATTCGACGCTGGTTTCGATGCCGCCGTCCGCATGCAGTTCCAGCCAACGATAGCCCGGCGGTTTGTCGTCGAGCGTGAAGTCGTTGCAGCCCGGTTTGAATTGAATGCAGGTCGACGGACTCGCGAGCAGGCGCACGCCGTTGCGGGTGACGTCGAAGGTCTGATGCACATGGCCCCAGAGCATGCCGCGCACATTGGCATGACGGTCGACGACGTCGAAGAACGCCGCGGCGTTGTCGAGCATGAGCGCGTCCAGCCACGCGCTGCCGATGGGCACGGGTTGGTGATGCAGGCAGATCAGCGCGTGCCGCTCCGGGTGCTCGCTTAGGGCATTATCCAGGCGCGCGAGTTCCGCGGGGCGCAGATGGCCGTGCACGGCGCCGGGCACGGCGGAATCCAGGAAGATCGCTTGCCAGTTTCCTGCGAGCCGACGGCCGCCGCTCTGCACACGCGGACCTTTCAGTGCACAGGCGCAAAGACCGAGCGCATCGTGATTTCCCGGCAGGCAATAGACCGGTGCATTGAGCGGTGCGAGCAATTGCACGAAGCGCCGATAGGACGGTGTACCGCCGTCGTGGCTGAGGTCGCCGGTGGCGAGAACGCCGTCGATGCGCGATTCACATTCGCGGACGTGCGTGACGACCGCAGCCAGCGCATCCGCCGTGTTCAGGCCGCGCAGCGTGCCGTCGGCGCGGTCGGACAGATGGGTGTCGGTGATCTGGATGAAGCGCAGGGTGTTCATGGTGTCGGTGGAAATGGGGTTAGGTGGAAATGGGGTCAGAGCCGACACAGTACTGGCGCGGATACGGCAGCGCTGCGGTGGTGGAATTCGGCTCCGACCCCTTCGGTGGTTATTTTGTAGGAGCGGCCTCCGGCCGCGAACAGTCCGGAGGGTTGTCCGGTTCGCGGCCGGAGGCCGCTCCTACAAGTCTACCGATCTTCCAGCGCCTTGATGAACACCTTCGATTTGCGCTGGTAGTTGTACAGGCCGCGGCGCTTCACCGGCAGGTCGTCCACGCTGGCGGGGGCGAAGCCGCGTTCGCGGAACCAGTGCGCGGTCTGCGTGGTGAGCACGAACAACTGGCGGACGCCGTTATCCTGGGCGCGGCGTTCGATGGCGGCGAGCAGGTTGTCGCCGCGATCTTCGCCGCGGTAATCCGGATGGACGGCGAGGCAGGCGAGTTCGCCGACCGCTTCTTCGGTATACGGATACAGCGCGGCGCAGGCGATGGTCATGCCGTCGCGTTCGACCACCAGGAAGTGATCGATTTCCATTTCCAGACGTTCGCGCGAACGCCGCACCAGCACGCCCTCGGCTTCGAGTGGCGCGATGAGTTCGAGAATGCCACCGACGTCGTCGATGGTCGCCGGGCGCAGACCTTCGTAGACGTCGGTGGTAATCAGCGTGCCGACGCCGTCGCGGGTGAACAGTTCCTGTAACAGAGCGCCGTCGATGCTGCGCGTCACCAGATGCGCGCGGCGCACGCCGCGTTTGGCGGCTTGCGTGGCGCTGCTGAGATGGCGTGCGAGATCCTCGGGCAGACTGCGCCGACCCGTGAGCAGACGTTCCGCGTCGCTGGGACTGAGTTGCCGAACCGGTTTGCGGCCTTGCGCGAGTCCTGGGCCGTCGAGCAGCAGAATGAGTTTGTCGGCGCGCAGCTCGATGGCCGCGTGCATGGCGACTTCTTCGGCGCTCAAGTTGAATACTTCGCCGGTGGGCGAATAGCCGAGCGGTGAGAGCAGCACGATGCGTTGGTCTTCCAATTGCTGACGAATGGCTACGCCGTCGATGCGCCGCACTTGGCCGGTGTGGCAATAGTCCACGCCCTCGCGCACGCCGACCGGCTGCGCGGTGACGAAGTTGCCGCTGGCGACGCGGATGCGCGCGCCGGACATGGGCGTGTTCGCCACGCCCATCGACAGCAAGGCCTCCAAATCGACGCGCACCGTGCCGACCGCTTCTTTCACGCAGGGCAATGCGTCGTCGTCGGTGATGCGCAGGCCGTGGGCGTAGCGGCTTTCCACGCCGCGTTCCTTCAAACGTTGTTCGATCTGTGGCCGCGCGCCGTGTACCAGCACCAGCCTGATGCCTAAGCTGTGCAGCAATGCGAAGTCGTGAATCAAGCCGGCGAAGTGTTCGTCCGCGATGGCCTCGCCGGTAAAGCCGATGACGAAGGTGCAGCCGCGATGCGCGTGGATATACGGCGCCGAGTGACGGAAGCCGGTGACGAAGTCGCAGGTGTCAGTGGTTTTTTTCACAAACAAAACTCCCCAATCATCTTTTCCAACAGGTCCACGGTCGGGTCGATCCGGTCCAGGCGCAGGTATTCGTCGGGCTGATGCGCCTGCTCGATGTCGCCGGGGCCGAGGATCAGCGTCTGCATGCCGAGCGCGTTGAAATACGGTCCTTCGGTGCCGAAGGCGACCGCTTCGGCGGCATGCCCGGTCAAGCGTTCGGCGGCTTGCACGATGGGCGCGCCGGCCGGCGTTTCCATCGCCGGCGTGCCGACGAACAGGCGTTCGACGTCGAGTTCCAGACCGCTACCGGCCAAGCGTTGGCTCAAGCGCCGTTCCATTTCGCCGCGCAGTTCGTCGAGGTCCATGCCGGGCAACGGGCGGATATCGATGTGCAGTTCGCAAGCGCCGCAGATGCGATTGGGATTGTCGCCGCCGTGAATATGACCGAGGTTCAGCGTCGGCACCGCGACGTTGAAGGCCGGGTTTTGATAACGCTGTTGCAGCTCGCCGCGCCAGGCGAGCAATTCGCCCAGCACCTGATACATGCCTTCCAGCGCATTGCGGCCCAAGGACGGATCGGAGGAATGGCCGGAGCGTCCGCGCACGCGAATCGCCTCCATCATAATGCCCTTATGGGTGCGGATCGGGCGCAGGCCGGTGGGTTCGCCGATGATGGCGTGGCGGCCGAAGCGATGACCGGCCTCGACCAAGGCCAACGCACCGGCCATGGAGCTTTCTTCGTCGGCGGTGGCGACGATCGTCAGCGGTTCGCGCAGTTGCTTGGCGTCGAAGCGCCGCGCCGCCTCGATGGCCAGCGCCAGGAACGCCTTCATGTCCGAGGTGCCGAGGCCATACAGTTTTTGATCGTGTTCGGTGAGGCGGAACGGATCGGTGGTCCACAGTTCCGCATCGCAGGGCACGGTATCGGTGTGCCCGGCCAGCACTAAGCCGCCATTGCCGGCGCCGAGGGTGGCGACGAGGTTGGCCTTGTGTGGGTGGATGGCGAGCGGCTGGATCTCGACGCGGAAGCCGAGGCCGTCCAGCCAGTTGGCCAACAGGTCGATGACCGGGCGGTTGCCCTGATCGAATTGCGGACTGACGCTGGACACCGACGGTGTGGCGATCAGTCCGCCGATCATGTCCAGCAGTGTGGGTGCGGCGCTATGCATACGCCGATTCTGGACTATCGGCGCGGGATTTGAAATCGGCCCATCAGTCTGACGATGCGTTATTCAGCCAGGGGTCGAGCAGCAGTGCTGCAATCAAGGGGCGCAGATTGTCCCAGGCAGGGCGGCCGGGGCGGGTATGGCGATCAGCGCGAATCTGTCCGTCATGGTCGTGGAGGTGATTAGGGAAGCTGTCGATCTCTGCATGTAGCGGCGCTGTATCGATGCCCAATGTCCGTTCCCGGTAGCTCCAGCGCAGTGAATACTCATCGAGGTTAGGATAACGGATTTGCAGGGCCAGGCCGGTATCGAAGCGCACGTCCAGGGCATCGTGGGTTGCGTGTGGCAAATCCGCGAGACGTTCGCCGAACTCGGTGACGAGTTGCTCGCCGATCTGGGTGTGCAGAGTCATTTCTAGCCTATCTCCAGCATAAAGTTCTTGAGGTCGAGCCGGATCTGCTCGCGAGTCGCCTCGATGGCGCATGCACCCAGATAATCCTCGTAGGCCGGGTGTTCGGCTACGGTGCCCGTGCGGATGCGTTCCAGCAGATCCGCTTCGTCGCTGGCCGCATGCCGCGCCAGCAGTTGCGCGCGGCTATCGCGCAATTCCAGCAGCAGTCGTGCCAGGCCGTCGAGTGCGAAGACGTCCTCGGCACTCAGATTGTCGTAGAAGTTCGCCATGGCTTACATGTTGTGGTCGTGATGCGCGCCGCCGCGCAGATCGGCCATGTCCGGTGTCACTTCGTCGAAGCGATACAGCGTGCCGCCGTGTTGCTTGATGAAGGCCTCGGCATCCGCTTGTTTGGCGAAGGCGGCGAAGGTCGGTCCCATGGAGCCCATCGACGTGCTGTCTTTCACGTAGAACGCGGTGCGTGCATCGATCCAGTGCCCGGTCGGTTTGCGCCAATCTTCTTGCCCCATGTCCTGGGTGTAGGCGGCGGAGATTTTGCGCTGTTGTTCGGGCGCGAGCAGCATCGAGAACATCTCGGTCGTATCGCAGAAGAATTCGGTTTCACCGTTGGCGTAATGGATCTGCGCCTTCGGCCCCGGATAATCGAGCAGCAGCATGCCGTCGAGGCTGCACGCCGTGCCGGGTTTCAATTCCTCGGGCTGAGCCGTGACTTCGGCCTTTTCGCACCCGCTCATCAGCAGCGCGCTCAACAGCATTGCATACAGGCCAAACGTGCCCATCGTCGTTCCCCTCATTGAATTTAGAGCGTTCAAGTCGTGCACCGGAATTTCGCGTAGGCCACAGCCAACGGCGCCAGCACCCAGGCGACCATCGCCAGACCGAGCACCCACGCCTCGGTCAGGGCGTCCGGTACCACCGTGGCCAATCCGTACAGGGATTTCAGTTCTTCCAGGCTGAAGATGTTCAGCAGGCGGAAGATATCGGTCGGGTTGAACAGCACCAGCAAAGATACCAGCCACGCCGGCAAGCCACCTTCGCTGGCCACCAAGGCGCCCAGCAGCATGAGGTCGTAGATCAGTACGAACACAAACCACAGGCCGATGGCCGCACCGCTGGCCGCCGATTTGCCGCGCGCAAAGGTCGATACCATCAGCGCCAGACTCAGAAACACCATGCCCAGCAGCAAGGCGCTCAGCATGAAACCGCCATAATGGAACAGGGCATACTGTCCGCCCTGCCAGCCGATGGCGATGCCGACGAGTCCGAAGCCGAGCAGCGTCGCCAGCGCCAGCGCGCCGGCCAGCCCGAGGTATTTGCCGAGCAGCAATTCGAAGCGTGTGATCGGCAGCGACAGCAGCAGATCCAGCGAGCCGCGTTCGCGTTCGCCGACAACGGCATCGTAGCCGAGAATCAGCGCGATCAAGGGCATCAGGTAAATCGCCAGGCTGACCAGACTGGCAATGGTGAGTTCGATACCGCGGAAGCCGACCGCGCCCTGCTGGGCCGCGCCGAAATAGGCGATGCTGAGCGCAAACACGGTGAACACCGCCGCGACGGTCAATGCCCAACGGCTGCGCAGACGGTCGTGAAATTCCTTGCGCGCAACCGCGAACATCTGCTTGAACTCAAGCATCGCCATCGCGAGCCTCCGCATAGCCGAGGAACACATCCTCCAGGGACGGTTCATGGATATCCACGTCGTCGACCCAATCGACCAAGCCGCCGAGCGCCGCCAGCACGGGCATTTTCCGCCGGTGTTCGCAGCGGATCTCGGCAATGCCATCGTCAAGATGCAACTGCACATCCGTCATGGCGGCAAACGCATCCCGCAACGGTTGCACGCCACCGCTACGCAGCTTGAGACTGATGAGCAAAGGCAGATTCAAACCGGCACGCAGTTCCTTGACCGTGCCTGTGGCCTTGAGCCGGCCCTGACGCAGCAGCGCGAGGCGATCCACCCGGTCTTCGATCTGCGCGAGGTTGTGCGAGGACAGAATGACGGTCACGCCGCGCATCTTGAGCGTGCGCAGAATTTCATAGAACTCGCGGATACCTTCCGGATCGAGGCCGGTGGTGGGTTCGTCGAGAAACAGCAGTGTGGGTTTGCCGAGCAGGGCCTGAGCGAATCCCAATCGCTGACGCATGCCCTTGGAATAGCCGCGCACGGCGCGCCGCGCCGCATGCGCAAGCCCGACTTCTTCGAGCAGCGCCGGACAGTCGCTGCGCGCGACACCCTTGATGTCGGCGAAGAAATGCAGCGTCTCCAGCCCGCTGAGATTGTCGTAGAACACGATATTCTCGGGCAGATAGGCGATCTGCCGACGTAATGTCCGATAGGCGGGACCGTGCAGGGATTGGCCGGCGATGCGGATCTCGCCGCGATCCGGATGCAACAGGCCGAGCATCAGTTTGATGAGCGTGCTTTTACCGGCGCCGTTATGGCCGATCAGCCCCAGTGCCTCGCCTTGCGCCACGCGCAAATCCACACCGTCGAGTGCCTGCACCTCGCCGAAGCGACGGCTGACGTGTGTTACCTCAACGGTTGGCGTATTCAAGCCAGCGGCTCCAGTCGGCGTGATAAGGATGCATGTGCGGTCCGGCGTCGACGATACTCGGTGCGCGCAACAAGGGAAACTGATGCGCAGCCGTGCGCAGTACCTGTACAGCGGGACTCGACAACAGCAACTTGATCGAGGGGTGGCTCCAGGTCAACCGGTCGACCAGGTCGGTCGCCTCGTAGGGTAGATCGCCGGCGCCATCGCCATCCCGATCCCATCCCACGTAGTTGCTCCAGTAGTTGCCGCGTTTTTCGCCCCAGTGTTCGTCCCGGGTGGCGACATATTTGAGCTGTTCGTGGTTGCCGATGAAATCGTTGCCATCGACCGCGTTGCGATAGGAACCGGCCGCCACATGCGCGCCGATGGCGTTGCCCATCACCAGATTGCCACGCAGAACATTGTATTCGGCGTCGTAGACGAAGAAACCCTTGCCGTTGCCGATGACGATATTGCCCTCGATGACCGAATCCTGGATGGTGCGCAGCATGATGCCGTGATCGCTGTTGCCCCAGGCCACGTTGTTGCGCACCACCTGGTTGCGTACCTCCATCAGCGCGAGCCCGCTGCGGTTGAGATAAGACTCGTTGCCTTCCCAAAGGTTGTGATGGGAATTCATGTAGTGCGTGCCGTAGCGCAGGTGGTGCATGCGGTTGCCGCGGAACTCCGCATAGTGGGACACGTCGACATAGATGCCGTCGCGGGTGAAGCCGATGTTGTTATCGACGATGCGCGCGTTGCGCGTGTTGTAGAGCTGGATACCGTTGCCGCGTTGCGCGGATTGCAGGTCGCGCATGCCGGTGATGAGGTTTCCGGTCACATTCACATCGTTGGCTTTCTCGATCCACAGGCCGAACAAGGTGTAGGTGATGTCGTTGTGGCGGATCGCGGCGCGGTGCGCCCCCGGCTCGATGTAGATACCGGCGTTCTGCGCGGTCAGATCGGCGCCGCTATCGCGCACGATCAGTCCCTCGATAGCGACGTCCGGCGACTTGATGCGGATCACGTCGCCCATGCCGCCGCCCAGCAATGTCGGGCGGTCGACCCCGCGCAGTGTCAGTGGCTTGTCGATGACCAGCCGCTCGCGGTAGTCGCCACGCGCGATGAGAATCACATCGCCGGCCTGCGCTCGATGAATGGCCTTCATGATCGACGCGCCCGGCGTCACCCGGATCTCGGCAGCCTGCGCGGGTATCGATTCCGCGCCGAGCACTATTGCCAAGACGATGCCGCATGCATGCCTCAATACAGCCATTTAAGCTCCGGGATGTTTTGCAGGAATGCGAGCACGCCGACCGCCTTCATGAGCAGGAACAATGCCGCGCCGATGAGCAGATTCTTCATGCCCACATAGGCCATCATGTCGGCCCAGGTAGCCTGCCGGAACTGCCGTCCCCACCACGGACCTTCCTTGACATACGGTTTGCAGAACATGCGCACGATCAACTCATAGGCGCTCCAGGCGAGCCACCAGCCGAGGATGATACCCGGACCGAGCTTGCCGGCGGCACCGAGCAGCCAGGCCCAGGTCACGAGCACTGCAAGCCCGATGCTGCCTGCTTGCATAACGAATGGCCGGGTCAGGAACTTGCCGCTCCAGGGCAACAGGTGATCGATGATCTCGGCACGCAGCCAGGCAAGCACGCCGAGGCGCGGCTCCGATGGTGTTGGTGTGGTGGCCGGTACCGGCACCAGCGGGATGTAATAACCGTCGGCGCCGATGGGCGTGAGCGACTGTCCGAGCTTGCTGCGCTGCTTGCGTTCCTGGGCCAGCGGCGGGCAGGCGTGCGGGTCGTAGTAGAGCACCATGCAGTCCAGACAGAGCATGCATTCGCGCTGATCGATACGTCCGGTTTTATCGATAGCCTGTGACCCGCAGCCGACCGCGCAGGCAGTGCACGGGCCGCACTCGGATTTGCGCTTCAGGCCCCACCAGCGGAAGGTCGAGGGAACGGCGAGGCTTGCGCCGAGCGGGCACAGGTATTTGCAGAACGGGCGTTCGATGAACAATGCCGCAATCAGCAGGATCGTCCAGAACAGTACGAACGGCCAGGAGCGGTTCCAGACACCGACCAGGAAGGTGGTCTTGAAGGGTTCCACTTCGGCGAGTTTCTCGGCCAGGCCCATCGAATAGAACGAGGTACCGAGCAGACCGAGGAATACGGCGTATTTGATCCACTTCAATGTGTCATGCACCTGCGCCGGCAGTTTGCGCTGGTAACGCTTCAGACCCAGTTTTCCGGCGAGCTTGTAGGCCAGCTCCGACAGGGCGCCATAAGGACACAGCCAGCCGCAGAACATGCCTCGTCCCCAGAAGAACGTGCTGACAATGACGAACATCCAGAACAGGAAGATGAACGGATCGGTGAGGAACAGCTCCCATTCCCACTTGAACAGGATCGAGTGGAACCAGGTGAGTACCTGAGTGATCGACGGCTGGGCCATGAGATAGAAGCCGACGTAGCCGATGCTGACAATCCATAGCAGGTACTTCGGGATCGATACCCAGCGCTTGTCCTTGCGGTTGGCTCGGCGGACCAGTTTATCGCGCAGGGCATACAACAAACCGCCAGCCGCCAGGAACAGGATGAAGAATCCGATTTCGACGGCGCGCGATTTCCAGATTTTCACCCACAAGGGCACTGGCCGTTCGTACTTCGGCCGACCGCCTTCAAGATGTCGGTCGGGCAACCAGTATTCGTTCGAGAAGTTGACGAAAGTGCGGGCACCGCTCTGCTTGTCCAGGTGGCTGGCCAGGAATACCAGATTCCAGGGGTAGGCCGCGCTGAAGCTGTTGCTGCGGATAATGTAGATGCCGGATTCCTTGTATTCCGGAGCACCGGCCGCTTCGACGCTGTACAGATTCAGGTAATCGATATCGCGGAAGGTATATGCATCGATCTCCTGCGCCACCTGAATACGGTCATAGATGCCGCCGCGCACAAAGCCCGAACCCTTGAACGAGGCCGTGCCGTTGGCGATGATGAAAATGGCGTGCTCGTTCGGTTTCAGATCTTGCATCAGGCGCTGGTAGTTGCGTACGCCGAGAATACTGCGGCCGATGGCCGGCACGTTGAGATAGCCGAAATACATATCCATGTACGCCTCGGCACCCGTGTCCTCGCCGACGGCGGCGCCCGGTACCAGGATATGCCCAATGCTGCCTTCCTCGACCAAGGACCGCCAGTCGCGTGCTTCCACATTGTGATTGAATTTCGCCTGCGGGCGCGGCTTGGTTTTGACGATGCCGATCTGTTTGGCGATCTGATATCCCGAGCGCATCACGACTTGATTTTCGGCGATGACGGTTACGGTCGCACCGCTGATGGCGTCGAGGCCGATATGTCCATCGCCTTCCTCCACCTGGCCGATGTCGATCTTGTCGCCGACGAATTTGCCGAGGTATTGTTTGATGAACTTGGTCAGGTTCTCTTCGGGAATCCCGACCAGCAGAATCGGTTCGCTGTGACGAAGAATCTTCACGCCGGTGATGATTCCTCGGGTATTCATGCCGATCAGCGTGACGATGGGTTTGCCCGAATAGGCCGGGATGTCGACGACGTCGGTGGACAGATACACGTACCCGACCAGCTCTCCTGCGGGGCCGTTGCGATAGGCCTCGACATAGGCCGGTTTGCCTTTGCGGTGAGAAAAACTGTCGGCGCCGGGCAGCACGTCCCGACAGGGCACATGGGCGCACAGATCGGGATCGGTGGACAACTGTGCCGGCAAGGGGGCCTCATAGCTGGCCATGGCAATACCGACGGCCAGTGCCATAGACAGGCCAACGATCAGTTGCATGCAAAAACGGATACTGCGATTCATACGCTCAAATGGTTCCTCATACTAATGATGGATACCCTAGCGATATGCCCCGCGAATTGATTTGATAAGCATCAATTACACGAACGGAACCCCAGTCTTTGACGACGTGTCCAGGCTATTGGACATACCCGCGGTCCCACAGCAGAACGGGCCGGCGTTATGTCGCCGACCCGTTTCAGTAGTGACAACTAAAGCTTCTTATCGGCCTGTCAGGCGCGTTCCACCATCATGCGTCCACGCATCTCCAGATGCAGGGCATGGCAGAAGTGCGTGCAGTAGTACCAGTACACGCCGGGCTTATCGGCCTTGAAGGTGACCGAGCGGGTTTCCTGCGGATTGACGATGAAGTTGATGTTGTACTTCGGCAGACCGAAGCCATGTGACAAGTCTTCCACCTTGTCATGGTTGGTCAGGATGATGGTGACTTCATCGCCCTGCTTGACCTTGAACTCGGTGAGGCTGTAGGCCGGTGCCATCGAGGTCAGGTAGACAGTGACCTTCTTGCCGTTACGCTCGACCTTGGATTGGGCCGGATCGGTGACCGCATTCGGGAACTCGCCCATATCGTAGATCTGACGTGTCTTGATGACATCGCGCCGGACGACGATGAAATCGTGCGGTTCCGGCCACACCGGGCTTTCGTGTACGGTCTTCATCTTGTCGCCGCTGATGTCGATCAGCACCTCGTTCTCCGGATGCAGCGGTCCGACCGGCAGATAGCGGTCCTTGGAGAACTTGCAGCCGACCACCAGCCATTTGCCGTCCGCCTCGCGCGTCTCGGCCATGGAGGCGTTGAGATGGCCCGGCTGATAATGCACGTCGATGCGATCGACCACCGGCTGCGCGGTCTTGTCGCCGGCGAAGGCTTTGATCGACGCCTCGATGTTCCATTTGACGATCTGGCTGTCGAGGAACAGCGTGGTGTAGGCGTTGCCGCGCCCGTCGAACAGGGTGTGCAGCGGACCCAGACCGATCTCCGGTTCGCCGACCACCGCCTTGCGCGGGTCGTCGAGCGTGCCGGCGAACCAGTCGTGCACCTTGGTCAGTTCGATGACCGAGGCGGTCGGCGACAGCTTGCCCGAGCAGATGAAGTATTTGCCGTCGGGGCTGGCGTTCACGCCGTGCGGATTCTTCGGTACCGGCACGTAACAGGTCAGCGCGGTCTTCGGGTCCGGGTTGGCCGCCTTGCGGCCGTCGACGATCGGCACGTCCGCGTTCGGCAGCTTGGTGAACTTGCCGGCCTTGATCGCTGCCTCGATGCGCTCGATGTTGAAGAACACGCAGGCGTCGCGTTCCGCCGACATCATGTCGGCGTAGATCATGCCGTTTTCGGTGTTGTACTGGTTGGAGGCGGCGAGCTTGCCGTCGTAGGCGCTCGCGACCAGGTCCATGTTGCCGTCGACGCGGCACTGCCAGCGTACCGCCATGCTCTCGGCGTCGACACAGGTGAACAGCGAGTAGTATTTCTCCGGGTCGTCCATGTCGTTGCCGTCGTTCGGATGCGGCAGTGCGAATTCGCTGCCGCAGAACACGCGCGTGGTGTGGTTGACGGCCGCATCGACCGGATCGCGCTTGTCGGGGAAGATGCCGTGGAAACCCTGCGCGTTCGGCAGCTCGGTGATCTTGTCGCATTCCATGGTGTCGAGACGGATGCGCGCGAGACGGGAGTGAAGCTTGTCGTTGACCCAGGCGTATTTACCGTCGTAGGTGCCGTCGTTGTAGGAGGCGTGCACATGGTGGGTGTCGCCGGTGTCGTAGCGGAGGCTGCCGTCCTCGCGGGTGCCGATGACCTGTTTACTCTCGTTGGTCAGGCCCCAACCGGTCAGGGCGTCCCGATTGAACACCGGGATGCGCTTGATCTCGCGCCCGGAGGGCACGCCCAGCACGCGCACTTCGCCCGAATGGCCGCCGCTCCACAGGCCGTAATACTCATCGAGCTGGCCGGGTTTGATTTCATAGGACAAGCCGCCGGCCTCATGCGCGGGGGTGCTGGCCGGGGCGCCGCCGGCCGCCGGGGCTTGGGCGCTTTCCTTGCAGCCGACCAAGCCAGCGGCCAGGCCGGCGCCGGACAAGCCCAGCAGTGCCGCATTACCCAGAAATTTTCGCCGCGAGAGGCTGGAGGTCTCGGTTTCGCTGTTGGTTGCCGGTGGGGTGTGCTCGTCTTCACGGGGCTTGTCGTTCATGATGCACCTCAGGTGGTTGGTTTCTTGTGGGTCTCGACACAAGGGGGATGTCTCGTCCCGGTTGGCAAGGATGCGGGGCCTGGACGGTAAGCCGTCGGCGCGCAGTGGCATATCGCATGGAGGTGTGTTATTTCACACACCGCAGAAGATGTATTTGATCTGAATCAATCGCGCGGGGCGGATGCAGCTTCGACTACGTCGTGCTGGAGGCTCGGCCGGCACGGATAACGGATTGATCTCATTGGTTGTGAGAGTCTTTGGCGGATGCTGTTGGCGAGGTGCCATGTTAAAGTGCGCCCAGTTTCCGTTGCCGGCCCCCGTTCATGCTGCGTACCGCCACGATCGACGACCTCGACGCCCTGGTGGAGCTCGAGAATCGCTGTTTCGAGCTCGACCGTCTGTCGCGCCGTAATTTCCGCTATATGCTCACCAAGGCCAACGGGGCCACCTTGGTCGAGGATTGTCAGGGTGAATTGGCCGGCTATGTGTTGGTGCTGTTTCATGCCGGCACCTCGCTGGCACGCATGTATTCGCTGGCCGTCGATCGAAGTCACCGCGGCGAAGGGCTGGGCGGCACGCTGATTGAGGCCGCCGAGGCCGCGGCGCTCAAGCGCGGTTGCGTGTACATGCGGCTGGAAGTGCGTCCCGACAATGCCGGCGCCATCGCGCTGTATCGCAAATACGGCTACCGTCAGTTCGGCGTGCTCGACGATTACTACGAAGATCACGCCGACGCGCTGCGTTTCGAAAAACTCATGGTGCCGCACTTGCAGCCGGAACTGGTGCGCGTGCCCTATTACGAACAGACCCTGGATTTCACCTGCGGACCGGCGGCCATCATGATGGCCATGAAGGCGCTCGACGACAGCGTGGAGTTGAACCGTCAGGCCGAGATCCGCATCTGGCGCGAATCGACCACGGTGTTCATGACGTCCGGACACGGCGGCTGCGGTGCGCACGGTCTGGCGTTGTCGGCTTATCACCGCGGTTTCGACGTCGAGATTTATGTGAAGGACGAGACGCCGATGTTCGTCGACTCGGTGCGCAACGAGGAGAAGAAAGAAGTCATCCGGCTGGTGCAGGACGAGTTCATTCAAGAGGTCGCGGCGCTGCCCATCGCCGAGCATTACACCAAGCTCGGCGTCGAGGAGCTCAAGGCGCACTTCAGCTCCGGCGGCATCCCCATCGTGCTTATCAGCTCCTATCTCATCTACAAGGAGAAGTCGCCGCATTGGGTGGTGGTGACCGGGTTCGATGACCGGTTCATTTATGTGCACGATCCCTTCGTGGATTACGAGATCGGCAAGAACCGCATGGACTGTATCAACCTGCCGATTCTACAGGCAGATTTCGATCGCATGGCGCGCTATGGCAAGACCGCGCAGCGTGCCGCGTTGATCGTTCGGCGGCGGTCGACTACGCGTAAACGCGGTTTGGTGAAAAAGAAAAAGTAACGGACACTAGGGAAGGCATGTCGCATGACCAATCAGATTATCATTGTCGAAAACCTCAAGGACTGGAAGCCGGAATTCCCGGAGGCCAGCGTCGTCGATGTCGACGACTATCTGACCAGTCCCGACTATTTCAAGATGCGCAACGTGCAGGTCATCAACCTGTCGCGCAGCTACCGTTATCAAAGCGTCGGCTACTATTGCGCGCTGCTCGCCCAGGCGCGTAGCCATCGCGTCATTCCCTCGGTGAAGACCATGCTGGATCTGTCCAGCAAGGCCATGTACGGACTGGACGCCGAGGATCTCGACGATCTGGTCGAACGCGCCTTCCGCAACAGCGACCAGCGCGGCGAGGGCAACACCTTCGTGCTGGATATCTTCTTCGGCGAATGCGTCTACAAGAAGCTCGGCGATCTATCCCGACAGATCTATGAAACTTTTCCTTGTCCGATCCTGCAGGTGACTTTCGAATACGAGAGCAACTGGCGCATCCAGGAAATCAAACCGCTGGCCTTGAACAAGCTCAACCCCGAACAGCGCGAGATGTTCGCCTGGTCGCTCGCGCACTATCTGAAAAAGCGCTGGCGTTCGCCCAAGACCAAGGCGCCGAGCCGCTACGATCTGGCCATCCTGCACGATCCCAACGACAAGCTGCCGCCGTCAGACAAACGCGCGCTGGCGAATTTCGTCAAGGCGGGCAAGAACCAGGGTGTGTCGGTGGAGATGATTCAGCGCAAGGACTACTCACGCCTGGCCGAATACGACGCGCTGTTCATTCGCGACACCACCCGCATCAACCACTATACCTATCGTTTCGCCAAGAAGGCCGAGAGCGAAGATATGGTGGTGATCGACGATCCGAATTCCATCCTGCGCTGCACCAACAAGGTGTACATGGCCGAGCTGCTGCGCGCCAACCGCGTGCCGGTGCCCAAGACCAGCATCCTGCACCGCGACGATATCAAGCGCGTCGACAAGATCGTCGAGCGGGTGTTCGATTATCCGGTGGTGTTGAAAGTGCCGGACGGTTCGTTCTCGCTGGGCGTGTACAAAGCCGAGAACGCCAGCGATCTGATGGGCATCGCGCAGCGCCTGTTCAAAGACTCGGAATTGATATTGGCGCAGGAATATCTGTACACCGATTTCGACTGGCGCATCGGCATTCTCAACCGCACGCCGATCTTCGTCTGTCAGTATTTCATGTCCAAGAAACACTGGCAGATCGTCAATCACGGTCCCGGCGGGCGCATCACCGAAGGTGCGTGGAAGGCCTGGCAGGTCGGCGACGCGCCCAACGACGTGGTGACCGCGGCGCTCAACGCCGCCAATCTCATCGGCGACGGTCTGTACGGTGTGGATGTGAAGCAGAACGCCGACGGTGTGTACGTGATCGAGGTGAACGACAATCCCAACATCGAAGCCGGCGTCGAGGATGTCCATCTCAAGGGCGAACTCTACAGCCTCATCATCCGCGACTTCGTGCGTCGGTTGGATAGTCGGCGCGGGCGGTGATGGGTAACGGCTACGGTGCTGGCCGGCATGCCCCGCCAATGGCGTTAATCGCTCCGCCTCCGATCTGCGCTAGTCGGCTTTGCCCGGCATGCTCCGACGGTGGCGTTCATCGCGCCGCCTCCGAGCTACGCTAGTCGGCTTTGCGATGAACGCCACCGTCGGAGCGCGGAGTATTTAGGTATAAGTCCACTCTTTCTGGCTGCCGGCGGGTCGATCCCTGAAGCCGACTAGCGCAGCTCGGAGGCGAAAGGGATCGACCCGCCGCCAGCCCCCAGCGCGCCACATAAAGATGGGTGGAGAAAACATTCGGCGCAATTCCGGGCGTTGCTGGATCGATCCCCTCACCCCAACGCCTCTCCCTGAGGGAGAGGGGCTTTAGTCAAGGAAATCCAGTGTATCAGTGGCCTAGAGCCCGGGACGGATGCACCCTCCGCGCCGGGTCGCTACAATACCGCCCTCGCACCACGCCCTAGTTCGGAGATTCCCCATGGCGCAGACGTTGAACCGCTACAGTTCCCGCATCACCCAGCCCAAATCGCAGGGCGCTTCGCAGGCCATGTTGTACGGCACCGGTATGAGCGAAGCCGATATGGCCAAGGCCCAGGTCGGCATCGCCTCGGTCTGGTGGGAGGGCAACACCTGCAACATGCACTTGAACGATCTCGCCGCCGAGGTGAAGAAGGGCGTGGCCGCGGCGGATCTGGTCGGGATGCGTTTCAACACCATCGGCGTGTCCGACGGCATCTCCATGGGCACCGACGGCATGAGCTACTCGTTGCAGTCGCGCGAGATCATCGCCGACTCCATCGAGACGGTGATGGGCGCGCAGTGGTACGACGGTCTGATCGCCATCCCCGGCTGCGACAAGAACATGCCCGGCACGATTATCGCGATGGGGCGTTTGAATCGCCCGGCGCTGATGATCTACGGTGGCACCATCAAGCCCGGCCACAGCCATGGCGCGGACAGCGGCGAGGTGTTCGACATCGTCACCGCCTTCCAGAGCTATGGCGCGTTCATCGCGCACAAGATCAGCGAAGAAGAACGTGAAGACATCGTCAAACATTCCTGCCCGGGCGCCGGTGCCTGCGGCGGCATGTACACGGCCAACACCATGGCCACCGCCATCGAAGCGATGGGCATGAGCCTGCCCTACAGTTCTTCCATGCCGGCGGTCGAGCCGGGCAAGATCGCCGAGTGCCATGCCGCGGGCGCGGCGATGCGCCGCTTGCTGGAACTCGATCTCAAGCCGCGCGACATCATGACCCGCGCCGCCTTCGAGAACGCGATGGTGATCGTGATGGCGACCGGCGGTTCCACCAATGCCGTGCTGCATCTGCTGGCGATGGCGCGCGCCACGGGTGTGAATCTGACCATCGACGATTTCCAGAAGGTCTCCGATCGCATCCCGTTCCTCGCCGACCTCAAGCCGTCCGGCAAGTATGTGATGGAAGATCTGCACAAGGTCGGCGGCACGCCGGCGGTGATGAAATATCTGTTGGAGCAGGATTTGCTCGACGGCGATTGTATGAGCGTCACCGGCAAGAGCATCGCCGAGAACGTGAAGAACGTACCCGGCCTCACGCCCGGCCAGGAAGTGTTCTATCCCATCGACAAGCCCATCAAGGAGAGCGGCCACATCCGTATCCTCAAGGGCAACCTCGCACCCGGCGGTTCGGTGGCGAAGATCACCGGCAAGGAAGGCCTGCATTTCTCGGGTCCGGCGCGCGTGTACGACCGCGAAGAGGCGATGCTCGCCGGCCTGGAAAACGGCGAGATCCAGAAGGGCGACGTGGTGGTGATCCGCTACGAAGGTCCGAAGGGCGGACCGGGCATGCCCGAAATGCTCACGCCGACCTCGGCGATCATGGGTGCAGGTCTGGGCAAAGACGTCGCGCTGCTCACCGACGGGCGTTTCTCCGGCGGCTCGCACGGCTTCATCATCGGTCACATCGTGCCCGAGGCGCAGGAGGGCGGGCCGTTGGGTCTGATTCGAAACGGCGACGTGATTACCATCGATGCCGAGAGCAATACGCTGAGCGTCGCGCTCAGCGACGCCGAGTTGAAACAGCGCCGCGCGGCGTGGACGATGCCGCCCTATCTGGCCACCCGCGGCACGCTCTACAAGTTCATCAAGAACGTCAAAGACGCCTCGCACGGGTGCGTGACGGACGAGTAGCTGCGGTGGTTTCGCGCGACCGATGCTTGCCCAGGCGGCCTGCGTTGGACCGATCTGTCGGTATTATTGTCACTGGGCGGTGCCCCGTTTTGCGGTTGACCCGATGGGGTGTGCGTAGACTGCGTAACCCCGATGCGATCGAATAAACAACTCGTTATACAACGCGTTATATGCGTAACGCGCGTGCCAAGGGTGCGTCTCCGGTATCCAGACGGGCGCAATATCGAGCTTCTTTAACAGCGCTTATGTCGGCAATCTTTACCTGCGCACTCTCCGCTTGAATCCTCGCCTGCGTAATTTCTGATTTGAAACAAGGGTGTTGTTCTCCCGGCATGGCCTTTGCACCACGAATGCAACACTCACCTTCGCAAAATAAACGCATCATTGAATTCGAGCGCAGGGCGCGTACCACGCGTTTTCAGAACACAACCTGGAGCAAATATGAAAACCACGCAAACCTTGGCCATTGCTACTAAGCATGGGTCACACGAATCCGCGCTGCCCCATAAAAACAATCACAGCAGCTGGATTCTGCTCGCTGCTTTGCTGCCCATATTCGCAAGTCCCGTGCAGGCCGCCTCCGTTAGCGCGTCTTCTTCCGTGCTGTATAACCTAGGCGACTTCAACGGTAATTATGCTATTTACGGTTCGCCAACAAACAGCGCGGGTTTCAGTACGAGCACAGTGGGCTTTACCGTCCCGGCCGGTAATTTGGCAGCTTCAGGTTCCGCGAGTGTCTCGTTTGGTGCATTACACGCGAACGCATTTGCGGGTGCGGCAGGCGCAGTGCCATATATCGGTCAAGGCACCCAGACGCGCGGCTTGGCGGGCGCTACCTGGATAGACGAGCTCACGATTTCCAGCCCCACGTTGACGGGATCGGCGTTTGCTCGCGCCACGTTTTCCTTATCGGGCGGTTTGGCGTCCTACTCCGGCATAAATAACGTGGGAGCCCTGGGCAATTCGACCGTAGCGGCGGTCGTGAGGGTCAACGGCGGGACGGTGTTTTCCTCGTCGGGACAACTCGTCTCGCGCAACGGCATCATCGAAACCAATACTGTGTCAGGCACTCAATCATCGAGCGGGCTTACTGGCACTTTCTCGTTCGACGTCCCGTTCGTGTTTGGTACCCCGTTTCAGTTGAGTGCCAGCTTGGATGCTTTCACTCAGGCCTTGGCCACCGTCCCCGGCGATGAGGCGAGCGCATACAGCAACTTTGGATCATCCGGGTACTGGGGTGGCATCAGCGAAGTGCATCTGGCAAATGGCACCGTACTGAATGGCTACAGCCTCAGCTCCACATCGGGCTTTGACTGGACCAATGCATATCCGACCTCCACTGTGCCCGTTCCCGCCGCCATGTGGCTGTTCGGCTCCGGCTTGATCGGTCTTGTGGGTGTGGCGCGTCGCCGTCGGCACTGAACCGGCGAAGATAGGTGTGCTTTTTACGAAGCGGGCTGCGGCCCGCTTTGTCGTTTCTACTTCACCGTTGCTACCTGAATGACGCGGGTGCAGCGGTTGGCTCAGCCTTGGCCGGTTACTCCTTGCCTTCCAATCTGTCCGCCACTTCCAGGATCAGACTGGCGGTCAATTGCGCGCGTTCGACGGTGCCGACGAAGATGCCCTCTTTGTCGACCACCGGCAGGCTGTCGACGCGTAGCGCATCCATGCGTTTGAGTACATCGCGTTTGCTGAGATCGCGTGCCACGGCCTGATCCGCGCCGATGAAACCCGGCAGGCGTTTGAGCGATTGGAGCGGATTTGCATTCGGCGTGTTCAACCAGCGCGCGAATTCATCGTAGGCCTGTTCGCCCTGGGTGCGGAAGAACACGGCCAGATCCAGGGCATCGTAGAGACAGAACAGCTTGCCGTTCGGGTCCATGACCACCAAGTATTGCAGGTAGGAGCTGGCGTATAGCGCATCGAAATACTGGCGGATCGCCGGGCCATAGTAGCCACCCTGGCCGAGCCGGAACATCAGCGCCTGGGTTTTGTTCTCCACCAGACGCGGGATATCGCTCACGCCGCCCTTGCTGGCCATTTGCAGCATGTTGACGACTTCGTCGACGCTGGGCGAGGTCGTGCCGCCCACCTGTTGCTTGATGTTCTCGGCCGCGGCATCGGCGAACAGGGAAGAAAAATCCGCTTTGACGCCGAAGGCATCCAGCACTTTAAGTTTGCCGGTAATCAACAGTACGAACAGCAGCGGCAGGATAATCAATACCAGATCGATGGTCTTGAGTTCGTACTTATCGCCCAGGCGCGCGCGGGTCAGCACCGAGGCGAGCAACAGACCCAGACCCAACAACAGTAATGCGATGACTTGCCACTTTTCCATATTGCGATCTCCCTTGGGTATGCCTGTGGTTGGCCGGGTGTGCCGGCGCAGCGCAAGTATAGATCACCGGCGTCTACACAACCTGTTTTGCCATCCACAACAAACCCAGCAACAGCGGCTGGTGCAGCATATAGACGAGCAGGCTGTGACGGCCGGCGAGACTCAACAGTCGCGTCAGCGGCTGCGTGCCATGCCAGTGCGCAAGGGCCGGAGGCGGTGTGCGCAACCAGACGCGGTTGCCGAGAAAGATCCCGATCAGGACCACGCCGAACCACGGAATCAGCGGCACATAATCCTCGGTCGGTGGTTTGAAGGTCATCAGGCCGAGCCATTGCAGCGCGGTTTGATCGAAGAAGGTGTGACTGAACACGCGGTCGAGCGCGAGTAACGCGATGCCGAGCAGCAAGGCCAGTCGGGGCTGGCGCACGAAGAACAGACCGAGCGCACTGGCCACGGCGATGAAATGCAACACGCCGAAAAAGATCCAGCGCGGACCGAACATGAAATAACTGGTCGCACTGATCAGCGCCGCGCAGCCGGCGATCATGCCCAGGCGTTTGAGATACGGACGTAGGCACACGCCGTTGTGCGTCGCCAATGTCAGGCTGATGCCGGCGACCAACAGGAAGCTGCTCAGGATCAGCGTGCGCGCATGCAACCAGAACGGATCGGTGAAGAAATCGAACTGCGCGAAACCGAAGTAGGTCAGGTCGTAGCAGAAGTGATAGGTGATCATCGTCGCGATGGCGAGACCGCGCAACAAGTCGACGGATTGTAGGCGGGCGTAGGGCATGCGGTTTCAACGCGACGTTGCTGTTGTAGTCCGCAGCATAGCGCAGGAGCGGCCTCGTGTGCCCTGTTTAGAGGATGGCCGCGACCGTCTTTATCAATACGCAGCGTTCGCGGCCAGAGGCCGCTCCTACAGGATGAGCGGCTTCAGCAGTTATCGCCGCAGCCGAACAGATGCTTGTCGCGGATCATTTTCGCGACCACTGGCGGTACGCTGTCTTCCCAATCGCTCTGGCCGGCACGGATCTTGGCCAGTATTTCGTGCGAGAAAATCGACAGTAGTTCGGGGCGGATGCCATGCAGGCCTTTGATGAAGCCATTGTCGTAAAGATAGGCGTATAGATGCTTCAGATGCGCCGGCGGCTGGAAATTCTCCACCGTCACCTGCGCCTCGCGGTCCTTGCTCAGGCAGGGGCTGACATACAGCCGCAGATCGTAATTGAACAGTCGGCCGAAGGATTCCAGGATGCCGCCGGCGAGATCGTTGTAGTACTTCTCGTCGAACACTTCGCGCAGCGTGGGCAGGCCCATCACCACACCCATCGGCCGTTGGGTGTAGCGGAACAGATACGCCGCCAACTTGTAGTATTCGCCGAGGTTGGAAATCATCACGTTCTTGCCCAGCGCGCACAGAATCTCGGTGCGATGCAGGAAGTCGCGCACGTCGATGTCGCCGCCGTCGCGCAGGTTGTGCAGGGTCATTTCCGACAGCACCAGGACTTCCTTGTCCTGCACTTCGCGCTCGGCGATGAACTGGGCGCGCGCGCATTCCAGCATGTTCATGTTCAGGTGGGTCGGCGGACGGAAGCGGCTGCGCTCAATCAGCACGGCCTTCTTGTACAAGGCCTCGGCGGGATGCACGACGCGGCCGTCGGCGGTGAACATGGCCGAGGGTGCCAAGCCTTTCTGCACCAGTCGCAGCGCCATGAGCCGGTTGTCGACGCCGGCGAAGGCCGGGCCCGAGAAGTCGATCATGTCGATCTCGACCAATTCGGTGTACAGCCCATCCAACAAAGTTTCCATCAGCAGCACCGGATCGCTGTGGTGATACAGCGCGCCGTAGATCAGATTCACGCCGAGAATACCGAGCGTTTCCTGATCCTGTAGGCTTTTCTGACCACGCAGATGCACATGGATATCGATCTGCGAAGGTTCGCCGCGCGGCGTGGTCTGGAAACGGATACCCAACCAGCCCTGACCGTCCTCGTTGCGCGTGAAGCAGCGCGCGGCGACGGTGTTGGCAAAGGCGAAGAAGGTGGATTCGGCGCCGCGGTGTACATCCAGACGTTCCACCACCAACTGGTATTCGTGTTCCAGCATGGCGCGCAGGCGTTCGCGGCTGACATAGCGCGGCGAGGCGCCGTAGATGGCGTCGCTGAATTTCATGTCGTAGGCCGACATGGCCTTGGCGATGGTGCCGGCGGCGCCGCCGACGCGGAAGAACCAACGCGCGGTCTCCTGGCCGGCGCCGATCTCGGCGACGGTGCCGTACTGAGCCTTGTCCAGGTTGATGTCCAGGGCCTTGTGGTGGGTGTCTTTGACTTGGCGTTCCTCGGTCATGTCCGGCGCTCCGTCTCCGCATAAAAGGTTGCCGCGCCGGATTGCCGGCACGGTCGATGCTGATAGGAGGGTAGTGCAAAAGCTGTACCGTGGAGGGAGGTGGGTGCGGCATCGAAACACCCAGCGCATTACGGCCTGCATCCGGGCTACATAAAGAAGTCCGGAATTACAAACTTCCCCAACTCGACCGCTTGCGCATGCGGATACGCGGCAGGATCAGACCGAGGACGATGCCGACGATCATCACGCCGGCGCCGATCATGAACCAGTCGCGGGCGGTGCGGTCGTGCAGGGCCGCGTTTTCCTGGCGCAGGGTCTCCTGGCCGCGTTCCATCTGCATCAGACTGTTCTTGAGTTCCTGATTCTCGGCATCGATGGCCAACGCGCTGGAGGCGGTGCGTTGAATGTCGGCGAGTTGTTTGGCGAGTTTCAGATTCTCGTCCTTGACCCGGGTGAGTTCCTCGGTGACGTTGATGAACTCCTTGTCGCTCTCGCTGAGTTTGGCCATGCGCTGGCGCGACTGGAGTTCGAGCTCGGCGAGTTTCTTTTCGGTCTCGGCCAGGCGTTGGCCGGCCGGCGCGGTGGTCATCAAATAGCGCGACAAAATCCAGCCCTCGGCGCCGCTGGGGGTGCGCACATGGCTGTAACCGCTGGCCTTGTCGTCCTCCAGGATTTCCAGCGCGGTCCCACTTTCCAGCATGCGCAGGATACGGTGCTGGTTGCTGGTGCCCGAGCGCATGTCGATTTCCAGCGCGTCGCTGACATAGCGGGTTTCCGCCTGGGCGGTCAGGGTGATACCCAACAGCAGCACTGATAGAAGTTTGCGAATCACGGAGACTCCTTAAGATGTTCAGGGTTCGCGGGCATACCCAATGGGCGCAAGGGCCGGGGTATGAGCGGGGGGCGAATTCAAAATCTGTCCCCCTGGGATTCAGAATGCGGCATGATTACGCGATCCCACACGGGAATCAACAGCAGGGTTAACAACTTCAAGATCGAATCATGCAGCGCCTCGACCAATTCAGTTTCCACCCCACGCTCGCGGAGGTGTCCGGCCCGGCGGTGGTGTTCTTTTCGGCGGCGTCCTGCGCCTCCTGCCGGCATTGGAAGCAGCTGTTGATCGAGTTCGCGGCGGCGGCCGACGGCCTGCCGGTGTTCGAGGTCGATGCCGGTCACGATCAGGCGCTGGCGCGCGAGTTCGAGCTGTTTCATCTGCCGGCGTTGTTTCTGTTCGTCGACGGCGAGTATCACCGCCCGCTCGTGTGCGAGGCGAGCCTGCCGAAGTTGCGCGCGACCATCGCCGCTGCCTTGGCCTTGCCCGCCGAGGAGGCGCCATGAAACATTACGTAGCCCGGATGGAGCGCAGCGGAATCCGGGAACTCATGTATGCCATCCCGGATTCCGCTACGCTCCATCCGGGCTACGGATAGTCAACGGAGAATCGGTTTGGACATCGATGCACGAGGCGATTGGCTGCTCGACGTGGAGCACTGTCCCTCGCCGAACTGGGACGAACGCACGACCGACGGCGAGATCGCGTTGGTCGTGGTGCATGGCATCAGCCTGCCGCCGGGTGAGTTCGGCGGCCCGTGGATCGCCGATCTGTTCCTCAACCGCCTCGATCCCGAGGCGCATCCGTATTTCCGCGAGATCGCCGGCCTCAAGGTGTCGGCGCATGCGGTGATCCGCCGCGACGGCCAGATCGTCCAGTTCGTGCCGTTTAGCAAGCGCGCCTGGCACGCCGGGCAGAGTGCGTATTGCGGGCGCAACGCCTGCAACGATTTCTCCATCGGCATCGAACTCGAAGGCACCGACGACCTGCCCTATACCGAGGCGCAATACCGCAGCCTCGCCGCGCTGATCGCGGCGTTGCGGGTGCGGTATCCCGCGATTGCCGCGGACGCCATCGTCGGACACGCCGATATCGCGCCCGGGCGCAAGACCGATCCCGGCCCTGCCTTCGACTGGGACAAGCTGGCCGGTTTGTTGCCGCCCGCGCCGGATTCCTTGACAGGCTGAAAGCGTAGCGGGTACGTTGCCCGCATCGTCTCCCGAGCAAACCTATCCCCATGACGCTCATCGCCATCCTCGCCAGCCTGCTGCTGGAACGCCTGTTGGAGCACATCCAGCACCTGCGGCGTTATGAGCGCTATCACGATTACGTCGTCTGGATGCGCGAACGCCTGCGCGGCAGTTCCTGGCAGGGATACCTGGGAGTGTTGGCGCTGCTGGCGCCGCCGTTGTTGGCGACCGTGTTGGTACAAACGTGGTTGTGCGGTGCGCTGTTCGGCTTGCTCAGTCTGCTGTTCGCCGTCGCCGTGTTGGTGTTCTGTCTCGGGCCGCGCGATCTGGGGCTGGAGTTGGCCGAGTACCGCGCCGCGTTGACGGCGGATAACGCGGAACTGGCGACGCGTCTTGCGCGCGGTCTGCTCGGTGGCGAGCCACCGGAGGATCTCGACGCGCAGGCGCGCGCCGTCACCGGCGCGGTGCTGACCCAGGCCAATGTGCGCATCTTCTGTGTGTTGTTCTGGTTCGCCATCCTCGGGCCGGCGGGCGCGGTGCTGTATCGCGCCGTCGCTGAACTGTGCCGTGACCCGATGCAAACAACGGCACAGACACCGGTACAGGCCGGGGACGAATTCACCTGGGCCGCGCGGCGTATCGCCGAGTGGCTCGATTGGCTGCCGGCGCGCTTGACCGCGTTCGGCTATGCCTTGTCCGGCGATTTCGAGGCGGCGGTGCTGCGCTGGCGCACCTCGGGCGCGGGCGGTGGCGAGCATTGGCACGCGTCCGCAGCCGATATCCTCATCGCCACCGGCACCGGCGCGCTCGATCTCGACGAAGACAGCCGCGACAACCTCACCTGGGATCAAGTGCTGCAATCCACGCTGAGCCTGGTGTGGCGCACCTTGGTGTTGTGGGTGTTCGTCATTGCGCTGCTGACCCTGGCGGGTTGGGCGGGTTAGTTTCCTTTGAACCGCAGTTCCACGTACATCGATCTGATCCGCCACGGCGAACCCGAAGGCGGCAAGCGTTATCGCGGCCAGATCGACGATCCGCTGAGCGACACCGGCTGGCGGCAGATGTGGGAAGCCGTCGGCGAGCAGGCGCCCTGGCAGCAGATCGTCACCTCGCCCTTGGCGCGGTGTCACGCCTTCGCCGCCGCGCTCGCCGCGCGTCATGCGTTACCGCTGGCGGTGGATGCGCGCTTGATGGAAATCGGTTTCGGCGTCTGGGAAGGGCGTACCGCAGAACAACTGCGTGCCGAAGATCCGGAACAGATCGCGCGCTTCTATCACGATCCTGTCAATGCGCGTCCGTCCGGCGCCGAACCGCTGGAGGCGTTTCGCGCGCGGGTGGCCGAGGGTTTTCATGCCCTGGCCAACGTCTATGCCGGTCGGCGTGTGTTGGTGGTGTGTCACGCCGGCGTGATGCGCGCCGTCGTCGCGCAGGTGTTGAACGCGCCATTGGAGGCGATCTACCGCATCGACGTCGCCTATGCTGCTATCACCCGCATCAAGCTCGACGGCGAACGACCACCGATGCTGGTGAGTCACGCCGGATGCCGGCTGTGAAAATGGTTTTGCTGCTGGCGGCGTGGTTGCTGTCCGCGCCGCTGTTGGCCGAACAGGTCTTCACCGACGATCTCGGCAACGTCATTCACCTCGCCGCGCCGCCGCAGCGCATCGTCAGTCTCACGCCGCACATCACCGAACTGTTGTACGCCGTCGGCGCGGGCGATCGCATCGTCGCTGTGGGGGACTACAGCGATTATCCGCGGGCGGCCCTGCGGCTGCCGCGCATCGGCAACGCCGAACGCATCGACCACGAACGTGTGCTGCAAGCGCAGCCCGATTTGATTATCGCCTGGGGCAGCGGCACGCCGGCGCGCGAGATCGAATCGCTACGTCACCTGGGTATACCCATGTATCTCTCGGAACCGCGTCGATTGAATGACATCGGCGCGCAGTTGCGCGTGTTTGGCGCGATTGCCGGGACAACGGCGCAGGCCGAGCGCGCCGCGCGCGCGTATGAGCAGCGGCTCGCGGCATTGCGTACGCGCTACGCGGGCAATCCGCGCCGCACACTGTTCTATCAACTGGCGCAGCAGCCGTTGCTGACCGTCAACCGCGAGCATCTGATTAACGATGTATTGACCTTGTGCGGCGGCGTGAATCCGTTCGCCGATGTGCCCACACTCACCCCGCGCGTCGATATCGAAGCCGTACTCGCCACGCGCCCGGAGGCGGTGGTGTTCGCCTTGTATCCCGGCGAATCGGTCGCCGCGGTGCAGGCGTTCTGGCAAGGCCACGGTTTACCGGCGAGCACACGCTACATCGGCGTCCCCGGTGATTACATCCACCGCGCGACGCCGCGGGTATTGGAAGGTGTTGAAAGGATTTGCGCGGGGCTGAAATAAAGCGGGAGTAGCCTGGGTGAGCGGTAGCGAAACCCTACATAATTCACACCCGGATTCAGGCGTGCCCGCCAAACCGCCGCACCACATACGCATCGACGATCTGCTGAAACTCCACCGCGATTTGTTCGCCCTTCAAGGTCACGGTCTTCTCGCCATCCACATACACTGGCGCGACCGGGACTTCGCCGGTGCCGGGCAGGCTGATGCCGATGTTGGCGTGTTTGCTTTCGCCGGGGCCGTTGACCACGCAGCCCATCACTGCGACGGTGAGATTTTCCACGCCGGGATATTGCGCGCGCCATATCGGCATCTGCTGGCGCAGATAGCTTTGGATGTCCTGCGCGAGCTGCTGGAAGGTGGTGCTGGTGGTGCGGCCGCAGCCGGGACAGGCGACAACCTGTGGTGTGAACGCGCGCAGGCCCATGGATTGCAGAATCTCCTGCGCGACGACGACTTCCTGGGTGCGGTCGCCGCCGGGTTCGGGCGTGAGTGAAATCCGAATCGTGTCGCCGATGCCTTCCTGCAACAGCACTGCGAGCGCGGCGGTCGAGGCGACGATGCCTTTGCTGCCCATGCCGGCTTCGGTCAGTCCCAAGTGCAGCGGATAATCGCAGCGCGCGGCGAGCGCGCGATACACCGCGATCAAGTCCTGCACGCCGCTCATCTTCACCGACAAAATAATTTGATCGTGGCGCAGACCGAGTTCTTCGGCGCGTTGCGCACTTTCCAACGCCGAGACGATCAATGCCTCGCGTGTGACGATAGCCGTGTCCAGCGGTTCGGCGCGACGTGCATTCTCGTCCATCAGGCGCACGACGAGTTCCTGATCGAGGCTGCCCCAGTTCACGCCGATACGCACGGGTTTGGTGTGATCGCGTGCAAAGCCGATCAACGTCGCGAACTGCTCGTCCTTCTTCTTGCCGCGGCCGACGTTGCCAGGATTGATGCGGTACTTGGCGAGCGCCTGCGCGCAGGCCGGGTGTTTGGTCAGCAACCGATGGCCGTTGAAATGAAAGTCGCCGATCAGCGGCACGTTCACGCCCATGTCGTCGAGTCGCGCGCGGATCTCCGCCACCGCGGCGGCGGCCTCTTCGCTGTTGACCGTGATGCGCACCAGTTCCGAACCGGCCTTGGCCAATTGCGCGATCTGTATCGCGGTGCCGACCGCGTCGGCGGTGTCGGTGTTGGTCATGGATTGCACGACCACCGGGTGATCGCCGCCGACGCTGACGGAACCTGCCCCATATCCGACTTGGACGGGCACGCTGGGGCGGCGCTGGACGGGACTTGCAGGGCTGGACATACTGGCTACGACCGCGAGGAATGACCGCGCTATTATCGCAACTGTGCGGCGTTCCTGTCATCCGCGCCGTTTGCTACCCGGTGAGAGAAAAGTCATGACTACCTTCAACGCCTTCCGAATTCATCAGGATGCGTCCGGTCATCGCGCCGGCCTGGAAGCGCTCACCCTCGACCAGCTCACGCCCGGCGAGATAACCGTGCGCGTCGAATGGTCCGCCGTGAACTACAAGGACGCACTGGCCGTCACCGGGCGCGGCAAAATCCTGCGCCATTCGCCGCTGGTCGGCGGCGTCGATGCAGCGGGGCGGGTGGAGGTGTCGACCGATTCTAGTCTGCCGGTGGGTACACCGGTGGTGGTCACCGGCGGCGGCATCGGCGAGGCGCGCGACGGCGGCTTCGCGCCGTACCTGCGCGTGCCTGCTGCGATGGCGATCCCCTTGCCCGCAGGTTTGTCCACACGCCAGGCGATGATCGTCGGCACCGCCGGCTTCACCGCCGCGCTCGCGCTCACGCGTATGGAACACAACGGTCAAACCCCCGAGCTCGGCCCGATTCTGATTACCGGCGCGAGCGGCGGTGTCGGCAGTTTCGCCACCGCCTTGTGCGCGCGGCATGGCTACGAGATCGCCGCGCTGACCGTGAAACCGGCGAGTATCGATTACCTGGAAAAACTCGGTGCGCAAAAGATTATCCTGCGCGAAGGACTCGCGATGGGCCAACGTGCCCTGGAAGCCGCGCGTTTCGGCGGCGTCATCGACACCCTCGGCGGCGACTACCTCGGCTGGGCGATCCGCTGCGTGCGCCCACACGGCAACGTCGCCGTCATCGGCATGGCCAGCGGCACCGAGTTCAGCACCTCGGTGATACCCTTCATCCTGCGTGGCGTGAACCTGCTCGGCATCAACTCCGTCGATGCACCACGCGATGTGCGCGAACGCATCTGGTCACGACTGGCGCAGGATCTCGATAGCGCGCAGCTCGACAGCATTTGCGCGGGCGAGATTACGCTCGGTGAACTGCCGGCGTTCTGCGCGGAGATGCTGGCGGGGCATGTGCATGGCAGGACGGTGGTGCGGGTGACGTAGCGCAGCACGTAAGATCGACGCACGATCAGCTGGGCGCTAGGGTAGCCGGCGGTTTACCCGAATGGATTGTCCGGGATGTATACATGATATGGCGAGCGGGGCCGGGTACAGATGCACCCGGCCCCGCGCCGTTTTACGTCAGCCGAATGCACCCTGGTGTTGTATGTTGAAAGTGCGCAGCACCAAGTTGAAGGCGCGATTGTTGGCGGCTTGGACAACTGCATCGAAGATATCCCGGTCGTGCCAGCCCTGTGCCCATGCCTGTTCCAGATCGGCTTGGCTCACATGCTCCGGCTGGTCGACGGCCTTGATCGCGATCCTCAGCAAGGACATTTCATTTTCCGGTAACGGCGCTACTTCCAGGTTGGCGCGGGCGGCCCGGATGTCATCCAGTTGCAGGCCCATGTGAGTGAGGAAGCCCTCGTTCATGTCGATGCAGAACTGGCATTGCGAATGCCATGAGACGAGATAGCGGATCATGGCCATCAGCTCGGGGCGTAAGCGCGATCCGCCATTGAAATACGCAATGCTGCCGACGAAATTTTCCAGCAAGGGCGGACTCAGCGTATACAGGCGCAGGCCATCGGGAATGAATCCCAGACGTTGTTTGATTGTCTCAAGCACGCCTGTGACGCGATCTTCATCGCCGGTCGGGATGACGGGCATGATGAGAGGTTGTTGCAGGGTTGCCGATTGGGTTTGCATGCGGTGATCTCCTGTCATGAGGGCTTGCGGGTTATAGTCGACCGGTCAGTCAACTCTTGAAAAGCAGTAAGTCCGTTCGGGATGTACACACGAAAAATCCTCAGCGGGCGGGAATACGGATGTGCGCCATCGCGGGCAGCAAATCGCGCAGGATGGCCGGGTCGTTGCGTGTTTTGGCCAGCATCATGACGCCTTCGGAATAGGCGAGCATAGCCTGTGCCGTGGCGTCGACATCGATGTCGCTCAGGGCGCCGGTCTCCACACTGGCCTGCAACACTTGGCCGATGTGGGTTTGCAGATGGGCAAAGATGAGATCGACCTTCTTGCGGATCGGTTCATCCTGGGTCGCCAGTTCGGTGGCCAGGTTGCCGAAGGGACAACCCAGTACCCGGCCGGTCTGCTGATGCAATTGCGCCTGAAATCGGTAGAGCAGATCGGCCAGCCGATCGAGCCGTGCCAGCGGGGGAATATCGTCGGCGAAGGCCTTGTCGATCAGGGCTTCTTTCATTCTGAGGGAAAAGCCGTCCAGCACCGCGAGCGTCAAATCCTGCTTACTCGGGAAAAAATGGTAGAAACTGCCTTTTTGGACGCCGGCCTGCTCGCAAATCGCCGCGACTCCGACATCCGCATAGCTGCGCGAATGCATGAGTTCGCTCGCGGCATCGATAATGCGTTGTTGGGTATCGGCTGGACTGGTCATGCGGGCGATTCTAGTTGACCGGTCAGTAAAGTCAAGCCTTATTTAGCGGAGCAGATTGGCAGGCGGACTTCGGTGTCGCGTACGCGTGTACCGACACCCGCCTGCCAATTCCTCTGTCGTGGCCTTCAGACTTTGCAGGGTTTTCTCTAATACGGGCTTGCCAGCGACCGGCGTTCTGCGCGGAGATGCTGGCGGGGCATGTGCAGGGAAGGACGGTGGTGCGGATGGCGTAATCCCAAATTTACGTGCAGTTTTGCCAGCGGCGCGGATGCCGACTCCCATGTATGACTGCCACGACAACGATGTGTGTCTCCTCGATACGGAAATACACGCCAAAGGGAAATCGCCGGATTAAAGCGCGGCGGGTATTTCTCCGGACAAGCGGGTAGCGCAGCGGTTCTTTGCTTATGGAGCGGAGGGTGGAAAGGTCTAGATCCGCCTCGTCCTTGAGTCGGATGGTCAGCTTCATAATCGCGTGCGTATGTCCGCGATGACGTCTTCAGCCAAGCGCCCAGGGTCGCCGTCATTCGCGTACGCGTCCAAGCGCCGATCCAATTCGGCCTGCTGCTCGGGGGTGAGCGGCAATGCCTTCTGATCCGAGGCAATGCTGTCCCACAGGTCTTCGACTAGGCGGATACGCTCTGCCAACGGTAGTTCATGGAGTTTTGCGTTCATGACTGGAACATACTCCGGATCGATGTCCTCATCAAAAGTCACGACTGCCCCCTACAACGGCGGCTGCATGCCGACTGTCGATGGGTGCTATGTCGATGATCCTCCCTCGATCAATTCGTTCGGTCTCCCGCACGCAGGATGCCGGTTTCGGCCATGCGGTAGTAGTCGTCCACGCTGTAGGCATGGCGGCGTGGGGGTATTGGATGGGTGAGGGCAGTTCGGCTCCCGGATCGATACGCATTCCTTGTGTGGTTCGAGCAAAGCCGAGAGGGTTGTCGGTAGCAATCCGAGGGAAGGAGAATAGGCTTGCGGCATCGATCGAGGTGTTTCCTTCGCGGTTATCGTGCCGTTATTCCTCCTTCCCCCGTATCTCGATTTATGGGTACAGCATTTTGGGAAGTTCGAAGTGCGGTCCGTCTATAAATGCTTTCTTTCCGGCCTGACGTCGCCGGGCGCTGTAGTCTGCGACCAGGTCTTCCGTGGCATCGTCTGTGTCGGTCAGTGTTAGATCCCAGGCGCCGCCCCAGCGGATGGGCGTGCCAAGTTCCTTTGCCGCCGCGCGCACGGCATCGGCTATCTTGTAGATGAGTTCCCATTCCCAGCGTAGTTTGTTGTTGATGTAGGGGACAAGATCCACGGCGTGTCCAGTGATGTGTCTGGAGTCGAGGGTTTGGGAGGCGCCGCTGGCCACCAGACGCCGCTGTTCTTCCAGGGTGCGTATGCCGTCGTGGACCGCGAAGTCCTGCACGGTTAGTTCGATAGTGCGGCTCACCACCGCCACCAGATCTTGATGGACGCCTGTCAATTCTTTCAGGGATTTGTTGCCGAGTTTGTATTGTCCCATATTCCCTCCTTGTGCCCGGTTGGCGTGTCGAATGTTGCCGCCACTTAGTTTGCACGATACGCGGCAATGCGTTTTGCCGTGCCCTCTATAAAACAATCGCCGATGCATATTAGCGTATGTTCGGCGATATGTGGCGGCGCGTTGCCGGGATTGATTTCCTTTAGAAGGATGGTTTTCCCTGGTGGGGTTGTGTTTGCGTAGGTGATCCAGGTGTTGCTGGCTTGATATGGGCTGATCGCCACCAGGAGCCCGCCATAGGTCTCTTTGTCTTCGATGATTTTGCGCAGATCATCAAGGCCGATATTGATGTCGATGGGAAATGTGGAGGTTGTGTCCATCAGAAGGGGCTCCCGAGTTCTTCTTTGATTATGCTGGCGTAGGTGTTGAAAAGATTGGCGTCCGCATTGTTCAAGGCGTCTGTGATCGATAGCACGATGTCTGGCCGATTATTCTTGACGTTCATGCGTTCGGCGACAGCTTTCAGAGCGGTTGCATTGTTGGACTTTCTTATGAATTCGGCCGCGTAGATTTTGCGCAAGCGTAGGTCGGCGCTGTCGGGTGCAACGCTGGTGACATTCATGATCTGTGCGGCGGCTTGTGGGTTCTGTGTCGCCAGGCCCAGTCCTGCCCCGCCGGAGGCGAATTGGGTTTTAATGGTTAGGGTTCCGGATATGTCGTCACCTGTTTTTTCCAGTTTGAAGCCCGAGATCATATTGACGGCCTCGCCGTTGGTTTTCTTGGGAGGAGCGATGGTGGCAACGCCGCGCTCAAGGCCAAAGTTGACGGAGAGGGGTTTTGCGGCGTCGTCGTTCACCTTTACGGTCGCGATGCTGACGTTGGTGCCTTCTGAGTAAATCAGGGCTTTGCTGCAAGCGCCCAATAAGAGGGAACAGGTCATGGCGGCGAGGGATCGGGTGATGGTCTTGATGGTGTTGGGCGTGGTATTCATGTGTTTGTCCATGGTCCTTATGCTTATCGGGCGTAAATGCATTCGTTGTCTTTCCCGGAGGCTGGCAGGTGTGTCACCAACGATGCGGCGGCCTCTCCGGTCGCCAGTCGTTCGTAAAACTTCTCAACGGTGATGCCGGTGATTTTAAGTTCAGTGCAGTTGAATGCGGACATGACGTCGGCATCATCTGATTTTTGCGGGACGTAGGCGACAAATTTTCGGTCATAGCCAATTACCACTTTGCCCGAGGTGCGGGTCGAGTTTATGCTGCCACTCACGCCGATCGAGCTGTCGGATGCGACGAACATGTGGTTTGGCGTCGCGCAGCCGGTCAGGCTCAATAGTGCCGAGAAGGCGAGTATGTTTCCGGGTGTCATGGGTCTCTCCTGGTGGGGTATAAACGCAGTTTTGTTTTTTCCGGCTTGGTCGAATCGAAAAATAAATACATGTCCTTGTCGTCGGACTCGGCCGCGTAACCCATCTGGGTAGTGAACCGGCCGCCGATGGATAATGACAATTCCGGTGCGCCGAGACGCAGTTCGATGCCAATGGTCGATCTGTCCGTGGCATGGCAGTCGCCGTGTTTCTCGGGGATGTTAACGTAGTGCCAGCCGGGGATTGGGCTGTCGTTGTTCTTCTCCAGAATGCACGTGCGTTTCGAGTAACCGAAGCTTACGCCAGAATCTTCCGCAGTGGTGCGAATATGCAGGCCCGGGGCATGTGTTTCGTACACGATGGCACCATCGCCTTCCGTTATTTTCGCGGCGATAAAACCGTGATTGTTAATCGCGCAGGCGGATAAGAGGGCACTGTTAAGGGCTGCTATGCAGGCAACGCGCTGGAACTGGTTTGGTTTGGTCAAGTCGCAAGCCATTGATTATTGCAGAAGGTGGCAAGTCGTGTCGGCGATCTGTGCCGGCATGCGAAGCCGATAAAACCGAATGGGGCTTGGCCGCCTTGCTGGCGCTTCTTGGACATTCCGTATTTTGAATAAGGCCTCATTTCCCGCCCACCGCCACCGTTCGCGCCGAATCGCGAATCCATTCACTCCACGAACCGGCATACAGTTTCGCGCCGCTCATCCCCGCGAGCTCCAGCGCAATCAAACTCTGACAGGCGGTGACGCCGGAGCCGCACATGACGATGCAGTGATCGGGTGCGATGTCGTCGAGCACGCGGCGATACATTTTCTTCAACGCTTCCGGCGGCAGATAACAATCGCCGGCATCCAGGTTGGATTGGTAGGGCAGGTTGCGCGCGCCGGGGATGTGGCCGGCGACGGGGTCGAGGAGTTCTTTCTCGCCGGCGAAGCGTTCCGCTGTGCGCACGTCGATCAGGCAATGTGTATGGCTATCGAGCTGTGCCGCGATCTCGTGCGTGGTGACGAGCATGTCGTTGCGTGGGTTGCCGCGGAATACCGTTGCTGCAATCTGAGGCACTGTTGTGTCGAACGCATAGTTGCTGCTCTCCCACGCTTTCATGCCGCCGTCGAGCACGGCGAGGCGTTCGTGACCGAGCCAGCGCAACAACCACCACAATCGCCCGGCATAGGCGTTGGCGTGGGTGTCGTAGCAGATGACTTGAGTGTCGGCATCGATGCCCCAGCGGGAAAAGGTGGCGCACAGGGTATGCGGATCGGGCAGCGGATGGCGGCCGCTGGCGGGGGTGATCGGGCCGGACAGGTCACGGTCGAGGTGCGCGTACAGCGCGCCGGGGATATGGCCTTCGCGATAGGCGGCTTCGCCGGCGTCGGGCTGCTTCAGATCGAAGCGGCAGTCGATGATGCGCCAGTCGGGGTCGTCGAGATGCTCGGCGAGTTCGGCCGCCGAGACCAGCGGTGAGGCGGACATGGTGTACCCTTATGCAGGTCGGGAGGGTAGATAATACGCGCATCGCGACGGAGGAAAAGTCATGCGCCTCGGTGTGGATCTGGGTGGCACCAAGATCGAGATCATTGCCCTGGAAGAAGACGGCACGGTGTTGCTGCGCGAGCGGGTGGCGACGCCGCAGGGCGATTATGCCGCGATCGTCGCGGCGGTTGCGGGTCTGGTCGAGGCGGCCGAGACGCGCTTGGGACGCACAGGCCTGTCGGTCGGTATCGGTACGCCGGGGGCGATTTCGCGCGCGACGGGGCTGCTGAAGAATTCCAATTCCGTCTGTCTCAACGGCCAGCCCTTGTTGACGGATCTGCAAGCGCGGCTCGGACGCACCCTGCGCATCGGCAACGATGCCAATTGTTTCGCGCTGTCCGAGGCGGTGGACGGTGCGGCGGCCGGGGCGAGCGTGGTGTTCGGCGTCATTGTCGGCACCGGTACCGGCGCGGGCATTGTGGTGGATCGCCAAGTGTTGACCGGCCCGAATGCGATTGCCGGCGAGTGGGGACATAACCCGCTGCCCTGGCCGCATGCCAACGAATTGCCGGGGCCGGATTGTTACTGCGGCAGGCAGGGTTGCATCGAGACCTATCTGTCCGGCACGGGCATGGCGCGCGATTTCAAACAGCACACCGGCGAGACCTTGAGCGCGGAGAGTATCGTCGCGCGCGCCGAGCATGGCGAGGTCGCCAGCCGCGCCGCGCTGGAACGCTATTACGACCGCATGGCCCGATCGCTCGCGCACATCATCAACATCCTCGACCCGGACGTGATCGTGCTCGGCGGCGGTATGGGCAAGATTCCGACCCTGTATCACGAAATCCCGCGCCGCTGGGGCGCCTATGTGTTTTCCGATCGCGTGGATACGCGCCTGGTTGCGCCCAAGCACGGCGATTCCAGCGGCGTGCGCGGCGCGGCGTGGTTATGGCCGGGATGATTATTCCGCCCTGCTCGAACAAGTTCTGCGCGGGCTAACTGCCAAGGGGGAGAGCTCCGCTACTCCCCCTTGGCAATCCCCCAACGGCAAGGAGGCGCTCAACGGTATTCAAGTTTTGGGCTGCCGAGTCAGTCGCGTGTGCTCAGTTGTTCCTCCCGGAGCCTGGCCCTACAATCTGCGCCTCATACACAGCAGGTATCCGCGATGCTCTCCGCCCCCGTCGATGACAGCCTCTGGCAGCAGCAGGTGCGCGCTCTGATCGAAGCCGGTCGCGAACTGCACGCGCGCGGTTGGGTGCCGGCGACCAGCGGGAATTTTTCCGCGCGGCTGACCGCGGCGGAAATCGCGTTGACGGTATCCGGTCGGCACAAGGGCAAACTCGACGAGGCCGGTATCATGCGCGCGGACATGCAGGGACGCGCGGTCGGCAGTGATCAACGGCCGTCGGCCGAAACGCTGTTGCACACGCAACTGTACCGGCGTTATCCCGAAGTCGGTGCGGTGCTGCATGTGCATTCGGTGAACGCGACGCTGATTTCGCGCGCGGTGCAGCGCGGCGGCGCGCACGATCTGGTGCTGGCGGGTTACGAACTGCTCAAGGCCTTTCACGGCAATACGACGCATGAAACCTCCCTGCGCGTGCCGGTGTTCGCCAACGATCAGGATATTCCGCGTCTGGCGGCAAAGGTCGATGCCTGGTTGGACGCGAACGAGCCGATCCACGGTTATCTGATTGCCGGACACGGCCTGTATGCCTGGGGGCGCGATATGGCGGAGACGCTGCGCCATATCGAGGCCTTCGACTTTCTGTTTGAATGCGAATTACGCGAACGGGGGCCGTGCAACGCATGAGTACACTGACCATCTTCACCGAACACGACCGCCATCCCACCGAAGTGCTGACCGACGGCGCCGAGATCGGCCGCCGCCTGGGCGCCCTGGGCGTGCGCTTCGAGCGTTGGCAGGCGGCGCGTGCCCTGAGCGACGATGCCAGCCAGGACGACATCCTCGGGGCGTATCGGACCCAGGTCGATGCGCTGATGAACGAATACGGTTTCAAGTCGGTGGATGTGGTGAGTCTCAATCCAAACCATCCGGACAAGGCCGCGCTGCGCGCCAAGTTCCTCGACGAGCATGTCCACAGCGATTTCGAGGTGCGCTTCTTCGTCGACGGCCAGGGGCTGTTTTATATCCATACCGGCGGCAAGGTGTACGGCGTGCTGTGCGAGAAGGGCGATCTCATCAGTGTGCCGGCCAATACGCCGCACTGGTTCGACATGGGCGAGAATCCGCACTTCAAGTGTATTCGTCTGTTCACCACGTCCGAAGGGTGGGTGGCGCAATACACAGGCGATGCCATCGCCGGCGATTATCCGAAGTTCGGCACGCAGTTCTGTTAATGGTTCTCGCTGTCGTTACCGACATCGAGGGCACGACAAGTTCGCTGTCATTTGTGAAAGACGTGCTGTTTCCTTATGCGCGCCAGCATCTCGCGCGTTATGTCGCGGCCCATGCGCAGCAGCCCGAAGTGCGTGTCCTATTGGACGATGCCAAGCGCGAGGCCGGTGGAGGCCTGATCTATGCGGGGAATGACGCGGACATCGTTGCGCAACTGGAGCGCTGGATCGACGAAGACCGCAAGATCACGCCGCTGAAGTCCCTGCAAGGACTGATCTGGGAAGCCGGTTATCGCAACGGCGATTTCAAAGGGCATATCTACGCCGATGCCGCTGCGCAGTTGCGCGCCTGGTCTGCGCGCGGCATCAAACTGTATGTGTATTCCTCCGGTTCGGTGTATGCGCAGAAACTGCTGTTCGGTCACAGCGAGGCCGGCGATCTGACGCCGCTGTTTTCCGGTTATTACGACACGCATATCGGCGGCAAGCGCGAGGCGGATGCCTATCGTGCCATCGTCGCCGATATCGGACTGCCGGCCGGCGAGATTCTGTTTCTGTCCGATATCGTGGAAGAACTGGACGCAGCGCAAGCGGCCGGCATGCGGACGATCCATCTGGTGCGCGACGGCGAATTGGATAAGAACGCACGGCACCGCCAGGTGCGCGACTTCGACGCCATAGAGATTTGAGTTGTAGGAGCGGCCTGTGGCCGCGAACCCTCCACGGCAATGTGCGCGTTTTCCGGTTGACACGGGTGTTAACGTCGGTGCAGACTCAAGCCATGTTTACCTTCCCTATCGCTAAATGTTTGCCGCAACAGGTACGCGCCGTCTGGCTGCGACACCTGCCTGTGCGCCTGGGGAATTCGAACGCCGACTGATTTTTTAATACGCAGCACGTGATTCCACAGGCCACAGATTCCCGCAATCTGTGGCCTTTTTGTTTATGCGGGTTTCATCGAGAGGAAGCAGTCATGTCCGTGCCGGCCGCCTTTTTAGGCGTGATCCTGATCTGGTCGACGACGCCGCTGGCGATCAAATGGAGCGCCGAGGGCGGCGGATTTCTGTTCGGCGTCAGCGCGCGCATGTTGCTGGGCGCCGTGTGCTGTCTCGCGCTCATGGGCTTGTTCAGCGTGCCGATGCCGCGCGACCGTCGCGCGCTGGCCACTTATGTGATCGCCGGGATCGGCATGTTCGGTTCGATGACGGCGACGTATTGGGGCGCGCAATACATTCCTTCGGGCGTGGTGTCGGTGTTGTTCGGACTGACGCCGGTGGTGACGGGTGTGTTGGCGGTGCAGTGGTTGGGCGAGCGTTTGTTCACGCCCGGACGTATCGGCGGTGCCTTGTTGGGACTCGGCGGTCTGATGCTGTTGTTCAACGACGAACTTGGCGCGTTGGGGAACGGCCGTTTGGGCGCCGTGGCGGTGTTGCTGGCAGTTGTGCTGCATT
>JACREG010000074.1 GCA_016218375.1 Gammaproteobacteria bacterium | reverse complement strand
GCGCCGGGCTTGAAGTCGCCGATGACGGTGTGCGCCAGCGTCTCGCCCGAGACATCGGCCCAAAACCCATCGCCCGGCAACGCGACAGCGGTCAGACACACGCCGCTCACGGCGATGCTATCGCCCAAGCACACATCGCCGAGATCGAGCTTGCCGGTGCGCACGCGCAGACGCAGGTCGCCACCTTGTGGCTCCCCTTTCAGTTCCAGGGCCGCGATCTCACCGACTGCTTGAATGATGCCTGTGAACATAATCTTCAGTTGACCGTTTCCAACGCGACATGTAACGACGTAGCCTGGATGCAGCCGCAGGCGGAATCCAGGGGCTACTCCCGGATTCCGCTACGCTCCATCCGGGCTACAAGGCACTGCCGTGATGCGCCAATCGCCGCCGACTTTGCGGATATCGCGAATCTCCAACGCACGCTTCTGGTCCATACGTTCCAGTCCCGGCAGATGGAACAGACCGCGCGCGCCATCGCCGAGCAACACCGGCGCGACATACACGATCAACTCGTCGATCAATCCGGCCTGCAAAAAACCACCGGCCAGCACCGCGCCGCATTCCACCAATACCTCGTTGATTTCGCGTGCAGCCAAGGTCTGCATCGCCGCAGCGAGATCGATACCGCCTGCGCCCGCCGGCATTTGCACGACTTCCGCACCGGCCTGTTCCAGTGCTACGCGCGGCGCTGCCGCATCGCTCGCCGTCAACACCAGCGTCTGTCCCGGCTGCGCCAACAGCTTCGCCGTCGCCGGCATGCGCAGTTGCGTATCCAATATCACACGCAAGGGTTGGCGAAATTCTTCGGCCGACCGTTCGTCCAAACGTACCGTCAACGACGGATCGTCCGTCAGCAGCGTGCCGACACCGGTCACGATCGCGCTGCTGCGCGCCCGCAGTCGCTGTACATCGGCGCGCGCGTGCGCGCCGGTGATCCATTGCGACTCGCCGCTGGCCATCGCGGTACGCCCGTCCAGACTCATCGCCAACTTGCAGCGCACATACGGCCGGCCGCGGCGCATGCGACTGACGAAGCCGGGATTGAGCGCCTCCGCTTCCGCCGCGAGCACGCCGCTGTCGATGGCGATACCGGCCGCCTGCACCTGTGCCAACCCGCCGCCCGCGACGCGCGGATTCGGATCTTGCATGGCCACCACCACGCGCGCCACGCCGGCGGCGATCAAGGCCTCGCTGCACGGCGGCGTGCGCCCGTGATGACAACACGGTTCCAGCGTCACATAGACGGTCGCGCCGCGCGCGCGTTCACCGGCTGCGCGCAGCGCGTGAATCTCCGCATGCGGCTCGCCGGCGCGTGCGTGCCAACCCTCGCCGACGATCACACCGTCGCGCACCAGTACACAACCCACGCGCGGATTCGGATCGGTGCTGTACAAGCCGCGCTCAGCGAGTTGCAGGGCGCGTGCCATGTAGCGGTGGTCATCGCTGGTGAACATCACTCAATCCCTTCATCCCCGTAGGATGGGTGAAGCGCAGCGCAACCCATCACAGCGGAACACCGATGGGTTACGGCAAACAACGCCTCCACCCATCCTACGCAAGCTATTATTTCCCATCCTCCAGCAACGGAATCTGATCGCGCTCTTCTTCCGGCGTCGGTTCCTTCTCCAGACGTTCGATCTCCTCGCGGAAGGCGTTCACATCCTGGAAGCTGCGATACACCGAGGCGAAGCGCACATAGGCGACTTGATCGAGCTTGCGCAATTCGTCCATCACCCACTCGCCCAACTGCCCCGACGGGATTTCACGCTCGCCGCTGGCGCGCATGCGCTGCTGGATGTGATTGATCGCGTCCTCGATGCGTTCCGTCGCGACCGGGCGTTTTTCCAGCGCGCGGACGATACCGCGCCGCAACTTGGCCTCGTTGAACGGATCGCGGGTGCCGTCGCGTTTGACGATGCGCGGCATCACCAGTTCGGCGACTTCGAAGGTCGTGAAGCGTTCGCCGCAACTCAGACACTCGCGCCGCCGGCGCACCTGCGCGCCCTCACCGGTCAAGCGCGAGTCGATGACCTTGGTGTCTTCAGCGCCGCAGAAGGGGCAGTACATACAATCAGGCGTTACCGCTCATACACCGGAAACCGCTTGCACAGTTCCAGCACCTGCGCGCGCACGCGTTCTTGCACGGCGACATTTTCCACGTCGTCGAGGATGTCGCAGATCCAACCGGCCAGCGTCTTCGCCTCGGCTTCCTTGAAGCCACGCGTGGTCATGGCCGGCGTACCGATGCGGATGCCGCTGGTGACGAACGGCGATTGCGGATCGTTGGGCACGGAGTTTTTGTTCACGGTGATGTAGGCATTGCCGAGCGCCGCATCGGCGGCCTTGCCGGTGATGCCCTTGGCAATGAAGTCGACCAGGAACAGATGATCGTCGGTACCCTTGGAGACGATATTGTAACCGCGCTCCATCATCACGGCGGCCATGGCGCGGGCATTGGCCAGCACCTGCTTCTGATAGTCCTTGAACTCGGGCGCGAGCGCCTCTTTGAACGCGACCGCCTTGGCGGCGATGACATGCATCAGCGGACCGCCCTGGGTGCCGGGGAACACCATCGAGTTGAGCTTCTTCTCAATGTCGGGATTAGCCTTGGCCAGGATCAGACCGCCGCGCGGACCGCGCAGGGTCTTGTGCGTGGTGGTGGTGGTGATGTCGGCGATCTGTACCGGACTCGGGTAGATGCCGGCGGCGACCAGACCGGCGACATGCGCCATGTCGACGAACAACAGCGCGCCGACCGAATCGGCGATCGCGCGGAACTTGTTCCAGTCCAGCGTGCGCGAATAGGCGGAGAAGCCGCCGACGATCATTTTCGGCTTGTGCTCGTTGGCCAGACGCTGAATCTCGTCGTAGTCGACCAGACCAGTGTCGGGATTCAAACCATATTGCACGGCGTTGAACAGCTTGCCGGAGAAATTCACCTTGGCGCCGTGAGTGAGATGGCCGCCGTGGGCGAGGCTCATGCCGAGAATGGTGTCGCCGGGATTGAGCAGGGCGAGATACACCGCGGCGTTGGCCTGCGAACCGGAGTGCGGCTGCACATTGGCGTAATCGGCGCCGAACAATTGCTTGGCGCGGTCGATGGCGAGCTGTTCGGCGACGTCGACGAATTCGCAGCCACCGTAATAACGCTTGGCCGGATAACCCTCGGCATATTTATTGGTCAGCACTGAACCCTGCGCCGCCATCACCCGCGGACTCGCGTAGTTTTCCGAGGCAATCAGTTCGATGTGCTCTTCCTGGCGCTGCTGCTCGCCCTGGATGGCGGCCCACAATTCCGGATCGAAGCCGGCGATGGCCATGTCTTTGCTGAACATCCCAAAACCCCTGTATGCGGCCCAGTCGAAACGGGCCGACGCTGAACGGACCCCCCGTCCCCACAGACTTCGGGGCGGAGTGCGAAAGGCGGCCATAATAGCCGATTCGGGCCCTGCATGCAGGCCCGTCGGGACATGATCGGGGATTCGGCCAGGGTACTACGGCGTCAGCCCCGGGGAGTTAGAGGGGCGTTAGAGGGAAGTCTGGGGGACAGGCATGGGCGGGTCGGCCAGGACGACCCGATTACGGCCGCTGCGCTTGGCGGCATAGACGGCCAGATCGGCCTGTTTGAATAACTGCTCGAAATTGGCCTGCTGGCCGAGCGGCAAGCTGGCCACACCGATACTGGCGGTAACCTTGTGGCCGGCCGGCGATGCCGCATCGACCTCGGCGCACAACCGCTCGGCCTTGATCCGGGCATCGGCCAGCGGGCATTGCACCAGCAACAGCACGAACTCCTCGCCACCGAAGCGGGCCGCGACATCGCCGTCGCGGCAACTCTTGCGCAACAGCGCGCCCACCTCGCACAGCACCTTGTCGCCGACATCGTGGCCATGCCGGTCGTTGATGAGCTTGAAGTGATCCAGATCGAGCAGCAGGAGACTCAGCGGGTATCGATGGCGGCTGGCATTGGCGACGGCCTGCTGGGCCGCCTCATACAGAAAATGGCGGTTATACAGTCCGGTCAGTTGATCGGTGACGGCGAATTCTTCCAGCTTCCGCTGTTGCTCGCGCACGGTATCGAACAACTGCTTGGCAGTGATGAGGTTGGTGACGCGCGCGCGCAATTCTTCCTCGACCACCGGCTTGGCGATGTAATCGTTAGCACCTTGACGCAGGATTTCGATACGTCGCGCGGTATCGTCCAATCCGGAGATGGCCAGCACCGGTATGCGATTGCGTTCGTCTTCAAGGCCGCGGATCTGCCGCAGCAACCCGACACCGCTCAGCGTGCCTTCGACCAGGATATCGGTGATGACCAGATCGTAGTCCTGTGTCTGGAATTGGTCCCAGGCCACGTCGGCACTGATGAAATGATCGATCAGCAGGCCCATTTTTTCCAGCAGGTGTAAGGTCACCGTGGACGCCATCTGACTGTCTTCGACGTACAACACGCGGCCCTTCACCTGCATGCGCATGCCGCCGAGCAACTGCCTGAAGGCGCGGCTCAGCTCCGCGAAGTTGCTCTTTCGCAAAACCTCGGTGATACCCGCTTCCAAACTTTCTTTGAGCGTGGTTTCTTTGTCGTCGGAGGTCAGCAAGACAATCGGCAACAAGGCCGTGGCCGCTTCGGCGCGCAATTGCCGACAGACATCCAGACCGTTCATGTCCGGCAGGTGCAATCCCAGGCAGAGCATATCGTAGCTGCCCTGCTGGAGTGCGCGCAGGGCCGACCAACCATCCGCAACATAGTCGGCCTGGATGTGCAAATCGCTCAGCACGGTCTGAAAGAGCTGCTGGTACAACTGAGTGTCGACGACGATCAGAATTCGCATACGCCGCTTCCTTTACAGTCAATGCCATCGATAAACCCGGTCAAGATATGCTGCATGACATCGCTCGGCAAGGAGAAAACTCTGGCGGCAGTCTGCGCAGGAGTGCCTTGATAGCCGACCTGGAACAGTGATGAAGGGCAGCGATCGAGGGGATTACAGGGGACACCAACGTGACGCCCCCCCTGGTTGCCGAACGCCATGCCGAACACCGTACCTAGCGCCGTTCTGCGACCCGGGCGAGTATTCCGGCGGCTATCTCGCGCAGCGGCAACAGGTGTTGCGCGGCGCCCAACTGCCAGGCCCGGCCGGGCATGCCCCAGACCACGCTGCTGGCCTCGTCCTGCGCGAATGTGCTCGCCCCGGCCTGCAACATTTCCAGCAAGCCCGCCGCGCCGTCGTCGCCCATGCCCGTCAGTATCACGCCCACGGCATTGGCGCCTGCCGATTGCGCCACGGAGCGGAACAGCACATCCACGCTGGGGCGGTGGCGATTGACCGGCGGGCCGTCGCTGAGTTTGCAGACATAGCGCGCACCGCTGCGCGCGACGAGCAGATGCCGACCGCCCGGCGCGATATAGACATGCCCCGGCAGGATCTGCTGTCCGTCGCTGGCCTCGCACACCGACAGGGCACACAGGCTGTCCATGCGCGCGGCGAACGGTCCGCTGAACGCCGCGGGAATATGTTGGGTGATGACGATACCGGGCGCATCCGCCGGCAATAGACACAACACCGCCTTGATCGCCTCGGTGCCGCCGGTCGATGCGCCGATGGCGACGAGTTTCTCCGTGGTCTTGAGCGGCAGCGGAGGGTGCGCCGCACCGGGCGCCGCACCAAGCACGGCATCGGCGCTCAGCTTGGGCGCGACCGGTGCAACCGGCGCGCGTACGCGGCACTCCAAGGCCGAGGCGGGCACCTGCGCCGCCATTCTCACCTTGGCGCGGATGTCCTCGGCGTAGTCCTGCATACCCTGCGCGACATCGAGCTTGGGCTTGGCGACGAAATCCACCGCGCCGAGTTCCAGCGCCCGCAAGGTGATCTCAGCGCCCTGCTCGGTCAGCGAGGAAATCATCACCACCGGCATCGGCCGCAGGCGCATCAGATTGCCGAGGAAGGTAATGCCATCCATGCGCGGCATTTCGACGTCCAGGGTCAACACGTCGGGGTTCAGTTTCTTGATCTTATCGCGGGCGGCATACGGGTCCGCCGCGGCGCCCACCACTTCGATGTCCGGGTCGCCGCCGAGGATCTCCGTCAGCATTTTGCGGATCAGCGCGGAGTCGTCGACGATCAGAACCTTGATCTTGTGCATGTGCGTCTCAGAACAGCTCGACATCGCCCTGTACCGGCGCGGTCTCGATTTCATGCATGTAGCGCGACTCGCGCTCGACAATCGTATTGTTGTGCAGCGAGCGCAGCTTCTTGACCAGCATCTTGCCGGTCGTCGGCGTGTAATAGACCTTGCGCGGATAGATGTCGCCGAGATCGTGCGACAGCACCTTCAGGCATTCGGTTTTCACATACTCTTCGACGAAGGCGATATTCTTGCGGCCGATGTCGGTCATCTGCGCCAGGATGCGTCCGCCGCCGGTCAGTTTGACTTCGAGGTTGTTGCGATTGCCGCCATGCTTGAGTATTTCGTTGATCAACCGCTCCATGGCGTGGCTGCCGTAGCGCGTCGAGGCGCCGAGACCGCTGGCCTCCCAACTGCCCGCGCCCTGGCTGGTCGGCAACATGAAGTGATTCATGCCGCCGATGCCGAACACCGGATCGCGCACGCAGGCCGACACGCAGGAGCCAAGCACGGTGACGATGGTCTCGCGCTCGGCGGTGACATAGAACTCGCCGGGCAGCAGCTTGGCCGCATACATACCGTGCACATCGTCCCAATAGCGCGTGATTCCGGCGAAGCCCGGCAGGGCGCGCGGCAGCGGGCGATCGTCCTCACGAACTATGCGTGTGCCCGTCATGTCAGACCTTCTTGTAGATGGTGCCGCCGATCAAGCGAAACTGTTCGCTGATCTTGAACAGTGTTTCGGAGTGACCGATATACAGATAGCCGTGCGGTGCCAGCAGATCGGCATAGCGCGCAAACAACTTGCGCTGTGTTTCCTTGTCGAAATAGATCACCACATTGCGGCAGAAGATGACGTCGAACGGTCCCTGCATCGGCCAGGGGCCGAGCAGATTCAATTGCCGGAACGAAATCATGTCGCGCAACGGCTGCGCCACGCGCGCCTTGCCGGCGTTCGCGCCGCCGCCGCGTTGAAACCAGCGACGCAGACGTTGCGGCGCGATGTCTTGAATGCGCTCGTCGCCGTACACGCCGGAACGTGCCTTGGCCACCACATTGGTGTCGATGTCCGTCGCCAGGATGCGTGCGTCCCAACCGGAGAGCTGTCCCGATTCCGCCAGTGTCATGGCGATCGAATACGGCTCCTCGCCGGTGGAACAACCCGCCGACCAGACGCGCAGACGGCGTGCGCCGGCGTTGTGCGCCACGATCTCGGGCAACGCGGTATCGGTCAGATGTTCGAAATGATGGTTCTCGCGGAAGAACGACGTCAGGTTGGTGGTAATGGCATTGACCAGCTCGCCCAACTCGCTGTCCAGATCGTTCTCGATCCGCTGACAATAGGCGGCGAAACTGTCCAGACCGAGCTGACGGATACGCCGCGCCAACCGGCCATAGACCATCTGCCGCTTGGTGTCGCCGAGCGTGATGCCGGTATGCTCATAGGCGATCTGGCGCAGAAACGCAAAATCGCGGTCAGTGAACTGGAACTCACGTTCGTCGGCGGTCATGGCGGCTGCATCACTCATGCGCTGCCCCGTTGAAAATGGGGCAACGCGGGATTGCGCGGCTTAGAATTCCTCCCACTCGCCACCACCGGCGCTGGCCATCGCAACCTGCTGACGGCCCTGCGTCCGCCGCATCGCGGCCTGAATCTTGGAACGATCCGCGGCCGAAGGTTCTGCGCGTGGGACGGCGGCACGCTTGGGCGCTTTCCGGATAGCGGTATCGTCGTTCCCCAAGCGGAAGAAGCGCATCAGTTCCACCAGCTTCTGGCCTTGCTCCTCCGCGGAGCGCGAGGCTGCCGCCGCTTCTTCCACCAGCGCCGCGTTCTGCTGCGTCACCTCGTCCATCTGCGTGATCGCCTTGTTCACCTGCTCGATGCCCGCCGACTGTTCCTGACTCGCCGCCGCAATCTCGGCGACGATGTCCGTCACCTTCTTC
>JACREG010000070.1 GCA_016218375.1 Gammaproteobacteria bacterium | reverse complement strand
GCTCACCCGCCTTTGGGGAGGACACCGTTCAATCCGAATCCAGACCGGTCTGTTGCCCGGAGCTGTTCCCGGACCTATTGGGAATCATGCTTATCCCTAGAGCAAAACTGATGCCAGCCATACCTCCGTCATAACGGGAGGCATATTCAATGAGATACGCACGAATCACCCACTATCCCTACAGGCCCGCGCACCATTCTGGTGTGTCGCCGCCCGGCTTTGTCCAAAAAAGTGCATGCATTGCCTCCAACCAGTGCGGCTATCACGCCGCCTTGGCATGCCGCTGATGCAGGAACCGCAACACCTCGCTGCGCAGATGCACATAGCGCGGATCTTCCATCAGCTCCAGGCGGTGGCGCGGCCGCGGCAGATCGACGCTGAGGATTTCGCCGACCGTCGCCGCCGGGCCATTGGTCATCATGACGATGCGATCGGACAGCAGCACGGCCTCGTCGACATCGTGCGTCACCATCACCACGGTGTTGCCGCTGTCGCGGGTGATGCGCATCAGCTCGTCCTGCAAATGCGTGCGCGTCAGCGCATCCAGCGCGCCGAAGGGTTCGTCGAGCAACAGCACCTGCGGTTGCATGGCCAGCGCGCGGGCGATACCGACACGCTGTTTCATACCGCCGGACAGTTCATTGGGATATTTGGTATGAGCGTGCGCCAGACCCACGAGCTCGATGACTTCATGGGTGCGCGCCATCAGCTTCGCCTTGCCCTCCAGGTGGCTGAACACGCGCTCCACGGCCAGATAGACGTTGTCGAATACCGTGAGCCAGGGCAGCAGCGAGTGGTTCTGGAACACCACGGCGCGCTCCGGTCCGGGGCCGGCGATCTCGCGGTCTTTGTACAGCACCGCGCCGCGTGTCGGCGACAGCAGGCACGCTACCAGCTTGAGCACCGTCGATTTGCCGCAGCCTGAATGCCCGATCAGGCTGATGAACTCGCCCTCCTCGATCTGCAAGGTAATGTTATCCAGGGCGTGGAAAGACTGTCCCTTGGTATCGAAGCACATATTGACATGACTGATATCCACTAACGCGTTCATGATGGCTTCTCCCGATCTCTATTGAGCGTTGCGGTAGTCGAAGCGGTTGGCGATCAGGGTCATGCCCTGTTCCAGCAACAAGCCGACGAAACCGATGATGAAAATGGCGATGATGATGTGTTCCATATTGAGATTGTTCCATTCGTCCCAGATCCAGAAGCCGATGCCGACACCGCCGGTGAGCATTTCCGCGGCGACGATCACCAGCCAGGCGATGCCGAGTCCCAGACGCATGCCGGTCATCATGTAAGGCAGCGAGGCCGGGAACAGAATCTTGGTGAACACCTTCCACTCCGACAAACGCAACACGCGCGCCACGTTGAGATAGTCCTTGGGCACGCTGGTCACGCCCAACGCGGTGTTGATGACCATCGGCCAGATGCTGGTGATGAAGATCACGAAGATCGCCGACGGGTGCGCGGCCTTGAACACCGCCAGACCGATCGGCAGCCAGGCCAGCGGCGACACCGGCCGCAGCAGGCTGATCAGCGCGCCGGTGGCACGATCGAGAAATGCGAAGCGGCCGATCATGAAACCCAGCGGCACGCCCACCGCCACCGCCAAACCGAAACCGAGGGCGACACGTTCCAGCGAGTTCAGCAACAACCAACCCACGCCGACGTCGTTCGGCCCGTTGACGTAGAACGGATCGGCGAACAGCACCAACGCCGCATCCCAGGTTTTGACCGGCCCGGGCAGGTTGGCGGCGTGTTGTGCCGCCAGCGCCCATACCGCGACCAGCCCGACGAAACCGAGCAACGGCGGCAAGCACTGCCCCAGCCAATTCGAGAGGGTACGCAGCCATTCGACACCGCGCGTCGTGCCCGTCTCCACCGTCGGCGCAGGAACTGACATGTTTGCCTCCGGGGGCTCTACAGCAGACAAGGGTTCGGACGCCTGCAGCGGCATCGCCACAGCCTCCGCTTTAGGTTTGAAATTGACGATGGATGTCATACATCCTCTCCACGCTTTGAACTTGAACCATTAGGTTGACGTGTACATCCCTCACCCCAACCCTCTCCACATAGGAGAGGATCGAGGCAAGAACGGTTACGCCATCACACTCGTACCTTGAAACCGGCCGCGTACTCGGCCGCCTTGGTCGCATCGAAGGTGACACCGTCGAACAGGGTTTCGACCTTCATTGAACTCGATGGCACCGGAACCTTGAGCGCGCCGGCAACTTCGCTGTAGAGCGCGGTCTGATTGACCTGCTTGGCGACGGCCAGATAATCGACATCGTCCTTGAGCAACCCCCAACGCTTGAATTGGGTCATGAACCACACGCCGTGCGACAGATACGGGAAATTCACCTCGCCGCCGTTGCTGAACTTCATATAGTCAGGATCGTCCCAGGTCTTGCCCATACCGTTGTCGTAGTGGCCGAGCATGCGGCCAAGCACCACCGATTCCGGTGCATTGACGTAGGATTTCGAGGCGATGATCTTGGCGACCTTTTCGCGGTTCTTCATATCGTCGATGAACTGCGACGCCTCCAGCACGGCCATCATCATGGCGCGGGTGGTGTTGGGATATTTTTGCGTGAATTCCAACGTCGTGCCGAGCACCTTCTCCGGATGATCCTTCCAGATGCCTTGGGAGGTGGTGGCGGTGAAGCCAATGCCGTCGGCAATCGCACGCGCGTTCCACGGCTCGCCGACACAGAAGCCATCCATGTTGCCGACGCGCATATTGGCGACCATCTGCGGCGGCGGCACGGTGATGGTCTTCACGTCGCCGAAGGGATTGATGCCGTGCGCGCCCAGCCAGTAGTACAGCCACATCGCATGCGTGCTGGTCGGGAAGGTCTGAGCAAAGGTGTATTCGCGTTCCTTGGCATCGACCAGTTTCTTCAACGCCGCGCCGTCGGTGACACCTTTGTCCTTGAGCTGATTCGACAACGTGATGGCCTGACCGTTGTGATTGATGCCCATGAGCACGGCCATGTCCTTCTTCTGGCCGGCGATGCCAAGTGTCACGCCGTAGAGCATGCCGTAGAGCACATGCGCGGCATCCAGTTCGCCCAGCACCAGTTTGTCGCGCACTGCGGCCCAGGAGGCCTCTTTGCTAATAGTGACGTTGAGTCCGTATTTCTTGAACAAGCCCAGCTCACCGGCCATGACCACGCTGGCGCAGTCGGTAAGCGGAATGAAGCCGATGGTGAGATCGGTCTTTTCCGGTGCATCGGAACCGGCCGCCCAGGCCGAACTGCGCAGCCCCGGCATCATGCCCATGCCCGCCGCACCCGCACCGGCCAAGGCGATGTTCCTGATGAAGCGGCGCCGCGACTGGTCATCACATTCGACGGCGTCGACATGTACTGTCTCCTCGATACGTTTCATTACAGTGTTCTCCCGTTCGCCAAAAAAAAACGTCCATGCCACCACGCTTGTGCGTGAAGGAATGGACGCCGTTGTCCGATCGACAGGCCGCCGTTAGCCTGTCGGTTGTTTGCTCTGTTGTTTACGGTCATTGCAAGGCATGTGCCAGTTGCAAGAAGATCGGTTTTTATCTTGATTCGACAACGAGATGCGAACATTCACGCCGCGAGCCAGCGCCTGCGCGAATGTGGAACTCGCACCATAGCGGTGAAACTGTGCAGCGATTCGATACTGTGTTGGTGCAGATTTGAACGCTGTATGCGCGGGCGTTAGCGCACGCGCAGTGTTCGGCGGGATATCAGTGGAGCAGCAGAAATAGCAGAACCAGATTGGCGAGCAGCGACACGACCAACAACACTTTCAAGGTCGTGACCACATTGCGCAACAACAGCGGCTGGCGACGCGGCATGTTCAGAGGACGCGTCTCGCCGCGCTCCAGCGCCAAGAGGAATTCCTCGGCGGTTTCGAAGCGCTGCGCGGGCTCTTTCGCGCAGGCCTTGAGCAGGATCGCTTCCAGCCAGGCCGGCACATCCGGCCGGTAGCGGGTGGGCAGAACCGGCTCGCCAAAACGTGGATGCTGGAACGGCTCCACTTCGCCGTAGGGATACTTGCCCGTCAGCAAGTGATACAGCGTCGCGCCCACGGCATAGAGATCGCTGGACACGCTGCATACACTGCCCGAGAACAGTTCCGGCGCCATGAACGACGGTGTACCCGGATTGTTGATTTCACGGAAGGCCGCGCCATCGGAGGCGGCCACGCCCAGATCCAGAATCCGCAACTTTCCATCATTACCCTGATGCAGATTGTCGGGTTTGATATCGCGGTGCACGATGGCCAACCGGTGCAGCGCACCCAAGCCCTTCAGCAAATGGATACCGATGTCGGTGATTTCCGCCACGCCGAAACGATGGCCGCCATTCATCAGCGCCTTGAGCGTCGCTCCTTCGTGCCAACTCATCAGGTAATACAGATGCGCGCGCGGCGGGTAGTGAACGATCTGGGGAAACGGCCCCACGGTCACCCGTCCGGCCAACCATTCCTCGTGCATCAGGGCAGCGACGGATTCGGCATCGTCCATTTCCGGACGCAGCGTCTTCAACACCCATTGGGCGCCGCTTTGGCTATCCCGCACCCGATATAGCAAGGTGACGCGCGAGGCGTGCAGCAGGGCCTCCACCTCCAGGCCGTCGATGTGCTGCCCGGGTTTGAGCACGGGCGGCAGCGGCAACTGGCGGGCACTGGAAAAGTTGTCCTGGAAATTGTCTTCCGGAAGGGCATGCACCTGCACCACCACGGCGGTGGCGTTATCCTGACTGCCCCGGCTCAGGGCGCCCGATACGATCGCACTGGCGGCCGCCTCGGCATGGCTCTGCGCCAGCAGTTCATGTCTGAGCGTGTCGTCGTCCAGGACACCCCACACACCATCGCTGACCAACAGAAAACAATCGCCCGCGCACAGATCGCCTTCGCCATAATCCACGGCGAGATATTGATCCAGACCCATCGCACGGCGCAGTACATGGCGCAACTCGGGATGATCCCAGACATGATCGTCGGTGAGTTGCCGGAGCACGCCGTCGCGCAGGAGATAGATGCGCGAATCGCCGACGTGCGCGGTGATGTAACGACGCCCGCGCAGCACCAAAGTCGACAGCGTGGTCGCCATGCCCTGATTTTCCGGGCGCTTCGCCGCATATCCCAACAACCAGCGATTGAGCGTCGAGAGCACCCGTTCGAGCGACTGCATGACGCTCCAGGTATCCGGCGTGGCGTAATAATCGGCCAGCAGACCACGCACCATCGACTCGGAGGCCTCGCGGCCGTTGGCATGTCCGCCCAGGCCGTCGGCCACGGCGGCGAGGATGCCTTTACCGGAAAGCTCCGCGCCGACCGGCGTGGCAACGCCGCAGAAATCCTCGTTGCGCTCGCGCGGGCCGGTCAGTGAACAGGTGCCGATGGCGGTTTCGAGAGGCATGCAGGCAATCTACCGCAGACCGACACGGTGCAATAGACCCATCCGCTGTTTCAGATGCGCGCTGTGGTCAGGTGCGCCGCGCCCCAGGTGGTGCGCCAGCGCGTTTTCACGCTGCCGAGTCCTACCAATGCCACCAGCGCCAGCCCGGCAAAAATGAGCAGTCCCACCTGATAGTCGCCCGTGGTCTTCTTCAGGTAGCCCAGGCTGGAGGCCAGATAGAATCCGCCCACGCCGCCCGCCATGCCGACCAGTCCGGTCATCACACCGATTTCCTTGCGGAAGCGTTGCGGCACCAATTGGAACACCGCGCCATTGCCTATGCCCAGCGACATCATGGCCAGCAGGAATACCGTCAGCGCCTGTAGCGCCGTGGGCATACCGAAGCTGGCGACGACCAGGAACAGCGCCGCCAGCACATACATGAGCAGCAGCGTGCGGATACCGCCCATGCGATCGGCGACCATGCCGCCGATCGGCCGTACCAGCGAACCGGCGAACACGCAGGCGGCCGTGAAATAACCGGCCTGCACCGGCGCCATGCCGTATTGGTTGTTGAAGTAAATGGTCAGGGAAGAGGCCAGACCGACAAAACCGCCGAAGGTGACGCTATAGAAGAACATGAACCACCAGGCATCCCGATCCTTCAGCACATGCAGATACTGCGCAATGGATTTGGCGGGAGGACAGTCCGGACTGTCTTTGGCGAAGACCATGTACACCACGAAGGCAACGCCGAGCGGAATCAGCGCCAAGCCGAAAACACTGTTCCAGCCGTACCAGACCGCCAACGTGGGCGCGAACAGCGCGGCCAGCGCGGTACCGGAATTGCCCGCGCCGGCGATACCCAGCGCCGTGCCCTGATGTTGCGGCGGATACCAGCGCGAAGCCAAGGGCAAGGCCACGGCAAAGGCGGCGCCCGCAAAACCGAGCAACGAACCCAGCACAAGCACCTGCGTGTAGCTCTGGATACCGGCCAACCACGCCCAGGCCAACCCGCCCATAACGACGATCTGGCCGATGGCACCGGCCCGCTTCGGTTTGAGATGATCGACAAGCACGCCCATGAAGATGCGCAGTACCGCGCCGGCCAGTACCGGCAGCGCCACCATCATGCCCTTCTGCGCATCGTCGAGGCCGAGATCGCGGGCGATCTGCACGCCCAACGGCCCCAGCATGACCCACACCATGAATGACAGGTCGAAATAGAAAAACGCCGACAACAAGGTGGGCGTGTGGCCTGCTTTCCAGAAATCTTTGTTCATGCGATCCCCTATCGTTCGCTACCAGACTGTATAGGCCGGGCAAAAAAAAGCGTCCATCCCAACACCTGTGACCGTGTTGGGATGGACGCCGTTGTCCACATGGCGGGGCACCACTGCCCTGCCGATTCTGTGTATCAAACAGCCATACCCGCCATTGGGTTGGCCATCATGCTCCGGACGGTCACGCCATCCGCGTCACGCGCCCGTGGTACTCAGTGTCTATATCAAACCCAATGTCAGCCGAGCAGTTCCGCCGCATCGATGACGCTCTGTGCCACCTCGACCAGCTTGCGGTTGCGCTCCATGGCCGCCTTGCGCAAGGTCTGATAGGCCGCATCCTCACCACAGCCGCGTTGCCGCATCAGAATGCCCTTGGCGCGCTCGATCACTTTGCGGTCGGCCAGCGTGACCTTGGCCTGCTGCAATTCCTCGCGCAGCGCTTGATGCTGTTCGAAGCGCATGACCGCCACTTCGACAATCGGCCGGACCCGTTCGCCGGACACGCCGCCGACGACATAGGCGCTGACCCCGGCACGGATCGCGGTGCGCATTTTCTCCGTATCCTCGTCGTGGGTGAACATCACGACGGGACGCGGCACATCGCGGGCGATGCAACACATATTCTCCAGCGTGTCGCGGTCGGGCGAATCGACATCGATGACGATCACATCCGGCTGCACCCTGCGCACTTCGCCCAGTAGATCGCCTTCCTGTGCAGCACCGATCACGACGCTATAACCCGCAGTGCCCAGCGCTTCCTCTAACAACGCCCGGCGGTCACGATCATCGTCAATCAGTAACACACGGAGCTTCATAACGACCCTGCAAGACAACCTCTATGCATAGGCATGAGCAAGCGGCGTGCCAGCTGCGTATCGGCTGTGTAGCGAAACTTTTTCTTTAACGACAACAGGCAGATGCCTATGACATCGTCGCACCTCGACTCGACACCCCGACTCGACATCGGGAAGCGCGGCGCACTGACTTGGTGAGGCCCTCGGATAGAACGCGCCGTCCTGGTGCAGCACAGACACAAGGGCGGCACCGCGACGCGGCAATGCCCTGCCTGCATAGCCATGACCCGTGCGCGGATCGGCAGAAATATTGCGCGACACCTGCCCCAGCGCGCCGCACCGGCATAGTGCTTGCACAACATGCCGTCAGGCCCGTTGGATGCGCAAACACGCACCAACCTGTACCCTACACCGCCCACGGCATGCAGCCTGAGGAGTCGCCGTCGTCATGCTCGACAAAACCCTGACCATCATTCTCGCCGGCGGCGTCGGTTCGCGGCTGGCCCCCTTGACCGAACACCGCGCCAAGCCTGCCGTGCCGTTCGGCGGCAAGTACCGCATCATCGATTTCACCCTGGCCAACTGCCTGCATTCGGGTCTACGCCGTGTGCTGGTGCTGACCCAGTACAAATCGCATTCGTTGCAGAAACACCTGCGCGACGGTTGGTCGATTTTCAATCCCGAACTGGGCGAGTACATCACGCCGGTGCCTCCGCAGATGCGCGTGGGCGAACGCTGGTACAGCGGCACGGCCGATGCGATTTATCACAACCTCTATCTGCTGGAGCGCAGCGAGGCGGATTACGTTCTGGTGCTGTCCGGGGATCACATCTACCGTATGGACTATGCCGCCATGCTGGCGGCGCACCGCGCGAATCAAGCCGCCGTGACCGTCGCCTGCATGCAGGTGCCCATCGACGAGGCCAAGGCCTTCGGCGTAATGCGCGTGGACGCGGAACAGCGGGTTGTCGATTTCCAGGAAAAGCCCGCTCAGCCGGCCACCCTGCCGGACGATCCCAAGCATGCACTGGCGAGCATGGGCATCTATGTCTTTTCCATGGAGTTGATGCTCGACACGCTGCGTGCCGATGATGCGCGCAACGATTCCGAACACGATTTCGGCAAGGATATCCTGCCGAGACTCATCGGCGAGCAACGCGTCTTCGCGTATCCCTTCGGCGGCGAGACCGGGCGCGTGACGCCGGACCGCTATTGGCGCGATGTCGGCACTCTCGATGCCTTTTATCAGGCGAATATGGATCTGCTGGAACCGGTGCCGCCGCTGAATCTCTATCAGGATGACTGGACCATCCGTACCTATCAGGCGCAGAGCGCGCCGGCCCGCACCGTGCCGGGCACGTCCGGCAATGAAGGCATTTTCATCAACTCCATCGTCGCCGGCGGAACAGTCATCGCCGGCGGCAGCGTGCAGCACTCGATCCTGTTTCCGAACGTGTATATCGGCGACGAAGCGGAAGTGCACGACTCGATCGTCTTCAACAGCGTGCACATCGGCGATGGCACGCGGATCAGGCGCTGCATTATCGACAAGCATGTCGAAGTGCCCGCGGGCGAACGCATCGGCTTCGACATCGAGAAGGATCGGCTGCGTTTCACCGTCTCGGAGGACGGCGTGGTGGTCGTACCGAAGGGGTATAAATTCGCGTAAGGCTCAATGTTCGCGGGTGGCGAAGAAGCGCACGTCCGGATAACGCTCCATGGCCATGTCGAGGTTGACGCGGGTCGGCGCGATGTAGACCAGATCGCCACCCTGGTCGATGGCCAGATTTTCATAGGCCTTTTCGCGGAATCTTTCCATCGCCTTCGGCTCGGCGCACTCCACCCAGCGTGCCGTGGCGACGGCGACATTCTCGAAGACGCACTCGACATTGTATTCGTCGCGCAAGCGATGCGCGACCACATCGAATTGCAGAATACCCACCGCGCCCAGGATCATGTCGTTGTTCTTCAGCGGCCGGAACAACTGCGTCGCGCCCTCTTCGCATAACTGTTCCAGACCCTTCTGCAGTGCCTTCATGCGCAGCGGGTCGCGCAAGATGGCGCGGCGGAACAATTCCGGCGCGAAACTCGGAATGCCGGTGTACTTCAGGTCTTCGCCTTGGGTGAAGGTGTCGCCGATACGTATCGTGCCGTGGTTGTGCAGGCCGATGATGTCGCCGGGCCAGGCCTCTTCAACATGGCCGCGCTCGGAGGCGAGGAAGGTCAGCGCGTTGGAAATCTGCACGTCGCGGGCAATGCGCACATGACGCATGCGCATGCCTTTCTGATAGCTGCCGGAACACACACGCATAAAGGCGATGCGGTCGCGGTGCTGCGGGTCCATGTTCGCCTGGATCTTGAACACGAAGCCGGTGAATTTTTCTTCAGTCGGTTCGACGCTGCGCGTCAGCGTCTGGCGCGCGAGCGGCGGCGGGGCGTATTCGGTGAAATAATCCAGCAGTTCCTGAATGCCGAAATTGTTGATGGCCGAGCCGAAAAACACCGGCGACTGCTTGCCGGCAAGATAGGCTTGCACATCGAACGCGTGGCTGGCGCCGCGCACCAGCTCGATCTCGTCGCGCAGTTCGGCCACATGATCGCCCAACACGTCATTGAGCAGCGGATTGTCGATGCCTTTGATGACCGTGACGTCCTGGCGCACGCTGCCCTTGCCGGGCGTGTACAAATGCACG
>JACREG010000069.1 GCA_016218375.1 Gammaproteobacteria bacterium | reverse complement strand
TGGCTGGCGTTAGCTTACAGTATCAATCGCGCTTTGGTCAGGCATTCTCCAAGTACGGTGATGCGCTGTACTACCCCTCGGCCATCGCTGTCGATTCCTCGAACGGGGACGTATTTGTCGGCGACTCAGGAAACGCCTTGATCAAGCGCTTCACGGCGGATGGCGTTTTCCTCAACCAGTGGTCGTTCGGCACCAACGGATTGACCGTGGACACGGTTGACCACACCGTCTATGCGGTCGGCACCGATCATCGCGTCTACAAATTCGACCACCTGGGTAATCAGTTGGTGATTTTTGGCGGTCGTGGTACCGCTGCCGGCCAGTTCGAGACCCCTCGAGATGTCGCGGTCCACCCGATCACACGCAATGTCTTTGTGCTCGACTCGGGCAACCTGCGCGTACAGGAGTTCACCAGTAGCGGCGCATTCGTCAATGCTTGGACCAGGCATTCTGCGCTGCATACGCCTTATGGGATCGATATCGACCCGACCGGAACATATGTGTGGATAGCCAACACAGGAACCTGGCCCTTCGTTCACAAATACGATCTGAATGGCAATCTGCAAATCTCCTTCGGCGATTTGGGCAGTGCAGTGCCCAATCTGCGCTGGCCCCGTGGCATGGCGGTTGATGCGGCCGGCAATGCCTTTGTGGCTGTAACAGATATGGAGCGCGTACACAAATACGACTCGAACGGCAACTTCCTTCAGATGTTCAAGGGGCCGGAAAACGATATCGACGGTCCGGCGCATCCTCGTGCCATCGCTGTCAACCACACCACCGGTCACATCTATACCGCCGCGGCCTATGCGAACCGTATTGACCACTTCGACGCGGACGGCAATTTCATTGAACGCTGGGGTTATCACGAACGGGATGGTTTGTTCTTGAACAATCCCCGAGGCATCGTGGCCGATCCCGTCAACCAAGTGCTATATGTCGCTGACAACAACAGTCACCTGATCAAGAAATTCTCCTATGACGGACTGTTTCTGGGCCAATACGGCAACTGGCCGTTAGTCCACCGCGATGCCACTGCGGTGACTTTCCCGGCCGCCATATCGGTAGACGCCGCCGGCAACTATTGGGCATTGAATGAAGGCATCGTCTATCCGGATGACCCCACCTGGGGGGACGACAGATTCGTCCGCCGCTTCGACAGCAACGGCAATTTCCTCAGCGGCTTTGCGCATCCCGATTTCAATGCCGAAATGGGTGGCGTTACAGTCAACAAAGTCGCGAACGAGGTCTATGTTGCCGTCAGCCGCAAAAACAAGATCATCCGTTTCGATTCCAATGGGACCGTGTTGTCCCAGTGGGGTACGCTCGGGTCCGCGCCTGGGCAGTTAAGAAGCCCCGCCGGCATGGCCATCAATGTGAATGAAGGCTGTATCCTCGTCGTTGATGCCGGTAACCACCGTATTCAGAAATTCACCCTGGATGGCACCTTCCTGATGCAGTTCGGCTCACAGGGAACCGGGCCTGGGCAATTCAATTTCGCGTATTACAGCAGCCTAACCCTCGACCCCTATGGCAATATCTATGTGGCCGACACCGGGAACAACCGGGTGCAGGTATTCAATTCCTCCGGTGGCTACATCATGCAGCACGGCACTTACGGATTCACAGCCGAACGCTTCGCCGCCCCCCAAGCGGTGACCTACGATGCGGGCAAGCTATTCGTGCTGGAAACATCCGGGAAGGAAGTGGAGGTTTATCAAACTAATGTCTCCTCGGTCGACACGGTCTGGGTAGACGATGCGATACCCACGGGCGGCGTGGCAGTTGGCGCCTGGGATTTCATCAGCGCTAATCCCACCAAATATGCCGGGGCTGTCGCGCACCAATCCACATTGGCAGTCGGCACCCACCAGCATTCGTTCTACAACGCCACGAACCGGCTTGCCGTCAACGCCGGCGACACCCTGTTTGCCTATGTGTACCTCGACCCGGCCAACCCGCCGAGCGAAATCATGCTGCAATGGCGCGAAGGTGCAAATTGGAATCATCGTGCCTATTGGGGAACCAACAGCATCAATTGGGGTACGGATGGCACCGAAAGCCGGCGTTATATGGGACCGTTGCCGGCTGCGGGCGGCTGGGTACGCCTGGAAGTGCCGGCCAGCGCCATCGGACTGGAAGGCCGCGTACTCAACGGCATGGCCTTCACGCTCTATGACGGCCGCGCCACCTGGGATTATGCCGGCAAAAGCAGCCCGTTGTTCGATCCGCCGCCACCGCCGCCGCCCGCTTCCGCGCTCGATACCGTGTGGGTGGATGACGCGATACCGGCCGGCGCCATTGCGTCCGGGGCTTGGAATTTCATCAACAGCAACCCAATCCCCTTCCACGGAGGCCTGGCGCATCAGTCGGCCCTAGTGGCCGGCACACACCAGCACATGTTCTACAGCGCCACGAACCGGCTTGCCGTGAATGCCGGGGAAACGTTGTTTGCATATGTGTATCTTGATCCGGCTAATCCACCGACCGAAGTCATGCTCGAATGGCGTGAGGGTGCCAGTTGGAACCATCGCGCTTATTGGGGTGCGAACCGTATCAACTGGGGCACGGATGGAACTGAAAGCCGGCATTACATGGGGCCATTGCCGGCCGCGGGCGGCTGGGTGCGCCTGGAAGTGCCGGCCAGCGCCGTCGGCCTGGAAGGCAGAACCCTCAATGGCATGGCCTTCACGCTCTATGACGGTCGCGCGACCTGGGACTATGCGGGCAAGTATTGACGCGACACATAATAGCTAGCACTCCCTCGGCCCCGAACCTTCAGGGGCTGAGGGCACACACCTTCTATGGCACTTCCCATATATCGGCTACCATACACCGCGAGAGCAACTTCTAGTGGATGTAGTTGCTCATAGAATAAGCAAGGTGCTATAACCTCAAACGATTCACCATAGCATCCAAACGAAGGATGCCATGAGAAGCAAATAATCTGAGCATTGGACTGTACATTCGCATTCCTTGAACCCGCTTCAAGCGCAATAACACGTCCGATCAGATGTAAAGTGACTGCCAGATCCCAACGCAGAGGAAAGTTCACATGGGGCTTTATAATAAGTTTCGCAAATCGATCATTGATCGTGCCATACGAAGAAAGACTCACGGCGAACTCATCGAAGAACTGATTCTCTCCAACTTAGACTTATCCGCCCCTCCTTATGGTCTTTGTTGAGACCGGCTGCGGAGTTTCGACCATATCGCTCGCACATGCCGGCAAGGACAATAACGCGAGAATTTATTCGTGTGATATCAACACCGAGAAAGCCGACGAGTTGACCACACTGTCCGGCGATAAAATCAAGAATGTGGAATTCCTGATTGGCCAGAGCCTAGCCAGCCTCGAAAAGATCGCGGCAAAGCACGACACCATCAATTTCCTGTTCTTAGACTCGGCGGCTTCCGCCATGTACACGTTCAACGAATTCCAGACTGTCGAGAAATTACTCAAGCCCGGCAGTATCGTATTGATAGACAATGCCGCCATCCCAGGCGAACGACGCCTGCTCTCACCCGTACGAAAAGGAAAGATACTGGTTCCATACCTGCTGGCCTCCCCGTACTGGGAGGTCAAAGGCTACCCTGACGCTGGAGATTCGATGGTATCGGCCATCATGCGAGACACCGCTGACTATGCTGACCCCGCATATGAAGATCCTGAATATATCGATCATTGGCGCAGATATTTTGCCCATGAATTGAAATAACGTAGCAGGAAGTTGGCGGAGGGTTATTCACCAACTATGTGCGCGCCATAGGAACTTATGTCTTGCCTACTCTCGTTTTGATCTTAGCAAGAACGAGACGATCTGACTCGTCGAGTCCAAAGCCCAGTAGCAACAGCCCGTAGCCCATGATTGCGAGCAAGCTGGCGAATAACAAATAGACCACCGACATATCCACCGTCCGCGCTGGGCCTAGCAAACCCACCGCAATGACCATGATCGTCCCCGCAACAACAGGTTTCCAGTACGCCAAGCTGTAGGGGTGTATCTTCAAGACCCGCCAAGCGATCAATACCCGCAACACATTTGTAACAGCCAGCGCGGCACCCACGGCAAACGCGCAGCCATCGATCCCATACTGGGGCACCAGGAGCACAATCAGCAGCACCGACAGCAGCACCCCGAACAAATTGGTCCACAGATTGATCAGGGCATAACCCGACATCAGCAGGATATTTCCGGATGGCCCGGTGACCGCGTTGACCAACTGACCAATGCACAGAATCACGATGCAGGTCGCCCCCACGGTGTACTGCTCGCCGAACAGCGCGGAGACAGGCGCCGAATACCAGGCAACCAGCAGGTACACCGGCAGACTCAGTGAGAACGCCCAGCGCGTGACGCAATTAAACAGCCGCCGCAGTTCCGTCATCTGCCCCTGGCTATGCAGCTGACTGATGATGGGCGCGAACATGGTGTTGAACGACGCGAGTATGATGTTGGCGATAACGGCAATTTTCAGCGCAACGGTATAAACGCCGACATCGACCTCCGTCAAGAAATATCCCAAAAATAATGTTTCCAGAATCCCATTACCCGAATTCAGGAGCCGTGCCAATGCCACCGGGAATGAAAATGTCACCAGTGAGCGGAACCGGAATTCACGCTGCTCGCTTGGCTGTTCCGGCATGACCCGACGGAAATACCTGTACGCCATCGCGGTCGATACCAGGATCGCCAGCACATAACCGGCGATCACACCATACAGACTCCAGCCGATGTAAAATGCCAATCCTGCAAACACAATTCTCAGAATGCTGTTGGCCACATCCAAGCACAGCACCCAGTACTTCATCTGCTTATAGCCCTGAGTTACCGACAACAGCAGTTCGGCTAACGCATAGATGACCAGATAGGGCGAGAACAGCCTGATGACATCCGCCAGTTGAGGCTTGGAGAACACGGCATTAGCCAGAAGATCGGCGAATGCAAAGAGGCCAACCCCCAATAACATGCTGAGAGAAAACACCAAAACCGCCGCGGTCGAGAAGTAGTCCCACGCAGCCTTGGCATCGCCGTGCCCATAGGCTATAGAAATATAGCGCCGTAGGCCGACATCCACCCCACTGATCGCAATAATCGTGGCAAACATCAATATGTTTGCCCCAAGATAGAATAGCCCAACCTCTTCCGCAGACAGCATCTTCGCGAGCAAGAAGACAAAGACAAATCCGGAGAAATTTCTGGAAATGGCGCCAATAAAGTTTACTGACGCGCCCTTTGCCATACGACCAAGTTCTGGATCGGTAGTCTTCATGCCATGCGCATTATCTATACCCCAGTCGCTTCTGGAGCTTTCCACCGATCATCCACAACACAGCGCTCTCCAGCGGGGTGACCCATCGTATCTGCTTCTTGCGCTTTTTGTCGGGCGTGGCAATTTTCTTTTTCAGAACACCGGGATCCATCCGCGATATGCCGATATGCTGCGCCAGTTCTTCCAGGTCGATTTTCCCCTGGATCAAATCTTCGTATTTCACGAGATAACCGTCGACATCCCGGTACCCATCCAGATAACCGCTCAGCAACAGCTTCCAATGGCGGGCATAGGCGATCGGGGACCAGGAGAAGTAGCCGGGCCAGGCGCTGGACCAGGTATTGCCGCGCCATGAGCGGTATGCGTCCGGAAGGTTGCGGTAGATGAAAACAAAGCGGGCATTCGGATAAAGCCACTTCAGATAGCGCGCATGCTCGATGGTCAACCGCACCTCTTTGAGACCCCACCGGGACAAGCCATACGCCCCCTTGGCCGACTCGACCAGCCAGGCATCGAGAAACGCCCGGTGCGCCTGCCGCAAATATTGCATCTGGGGTGTCACATTGGCGATCCAGCTCGACGAGAACGATTCCAGCGCCACATGATCGGAAAAATATTCCTCCGGCGGCCAGCCGCTGGACAATACCGACAACGACGATGCCAGACGCGGAATCACCGCGGCGTCGCCCAGCGGCTCGCCCCAGATGACGATCTCGCCCGAGGAACATATCAGTCGCTGCAACAGCGTGGAACCCGAGCGCCAGCCCGCGGAAAAGATAAATACCGGGCGCTCCGGATCTTGATCAGGCACAGCACTGAGCGCCGACCAGCGTTCTTGCATTTCATCCAGCGCGAGATCAACCGACTTCGCGTCTTTCAACTCCGGAGGAAAGGTAAAGCTCCGGTGAGTATAGGCCTCGGTCAATGCCTGGCGGGCACGCCTGCCGATCCTGGCGAATAGACTTCGATTTTGCATGACGCCGCCTCGGGCCAACCTCATTCTGATTTTATAAGCACCACTGAATTCGGCCGCAGGCGCACGCTCACCACGGAATCCGGTGCGGTTATGACGCCCTTCTGAACGATCTCAAGCTGCTGCCGCTTGGCATCCGCAAAGCCATTACTGTGCACATCGTCGATCATGTAAACCACGTAGGCATGTCCGGATAGAGACTCACGCAACCTGACATTCACGATCTTCTCGTTATCCGCGGCGCCATCCGATACATGCTTGAAATAGGAAACCAGAACACCGGGCCGACCCGAATCGTCGAGGGCTGCCAGCACACCGACATAGGGATCGCCTTCGCCCCCAACAGCCCGTATGCGCCTGCCGCCCAATCTCGACAGCATCTCGAACGTGTTGTACACAGGCTGTCGCACGCCATCGGCATATACACCGTATTCGGCATCATAGGTATTAAACCATATATTTGCATCCACACCAGCGGCGATCAGTTCACCGATCGCCGACACCCGATGCGCCGCCGCATAGCTGCCGCGCCGGTAAAATCGCTTCGAGGCATCGCCCCCCTCCGAGTAACTGTTCCATTCGTCGAGGACGAGTTCCGCACCGGCCGTTGCAGGGTATTTCCGCAACGTCTCCCGAATCCGCGCTGCCTTCCTGCCGAGCAGACTCGGCACTTCTCCGTAGCTGTGCCAACTCACGAAGTCCAGGCGCTTGCCGTTCCTACCGCACCACTCAATGAACCGATACAGCCAGGGCGAATTCATCGCGAACCCGGCCCCGCCGATGCGTATGGTGGGATTGGCCGCCAGCGCGGCATCAACCGTCTGCGAATAGAACGCGTGAAATTCGTCTTCGGTGCCGAACCAGTTCACTCTCTGATTGGTGGCGCCACGGGCCCGGTAAACACTCGGCTCGTTCCAGAAGTTCCAGTACCACCCTGAAACGTCATATTTCTTGGAATATCGGGCAACAAGATCACGCACGAAGCCATTCCACCCCGAATAATCCTTTTCGGCTACGGCTTGCTTGAATTCGTCCGGCACCCAGCCGATTGAAACAAATGGCACCGCGCCGGTTTTCACGATGCTTGCCAGATCCCTGTCGAGAATGGCCCAATTGTACCGACTCGATTTATTATTCTTTTCTTCGAACAAATGGTAATGATGGCTAGCCACAGGAGGAATTCTCACTATCGTCGGGCGTAATCCAGAAATGCCCGCGAAGTTCTCTTTTGCTCTTTCATAGGAAATTCCGTTAACATTACCAATGTCGCCCACGACCTTAGATGCATCAACCTCTATATCGATTTCTGCCCTTCCCGGATTATCGCTCAGCGTTCTGCCAACATACTTCGGCAAACCTCTTACCGATATATCATCCAACCACGCACTTCCGCTTGATTTTGCCAGGTAAAAAGACAGCTTCATATACACGGCGCCATTCGGGACCGATACAGTCCTGACGTGGCTCATCCAGTCATGACTGCCTTCATCACGAAGCAGATCATGGTCGTACAGTTTGTTTCTAGCGCCGCTATAGAACGAAGACCGTATAACCACCTTGTTCCATAAATTCTCACCGACCGTCACACCATCCGTCTTCAACCACGCAGATATCTCCAGCAGCTTACTTCCGTCCAGCTCTATATAATCGCTTTCCCATCTGGGCACGCCAATCGAGTCGCTCGAAACCATAATTGCGTGCGATCCATCATGCGATATTCCATTACTCCATGCACAGACGCCATTACCTGGGTACGATCTCCAACCGGAAGAACTTCCGGCAGATCCCGTCTCGAAGCCCGTCTCATACAGCATGCGCCCAAGAGCAATCGCATCAACCGCCCGCGCATCGACGGAAGCGAACACCATATAAGCGCCAACAAGACCAATAACCGCGCCGATGAATCTCATGCAAATGGTTCTCACAAGCGAAATTGCGCCTAAACAAACGTCCATACACGCTGGTTTGTCGATTGAAGGCATTCGGTTCGCTACTGCAATAAATAGAGTGATTACGCGACAACATACGCGCCTATCAGGCTTCCGATCATCGCCTATCAACCTAGCCCTGGCGCGGCCAAGACTCTACCGCCCGCTAGGATTCCTCGCGGGCAACGACCGCCCCCTCCCCCAGATACCCTTCACGCAGCAGATACAGATAAATCTCTTGCACCGCCTCCATCGGACTCATCTGCGACGTATCGATGCGCATCTCCGGCGCCTCCGGCACTTCATACGGATCGCTGATCCCCGTAAATTCCGGTATCAATCCCTGCCGCGCCTTCGCATACAACCCCTTTCGATCACGCGATTCGCAGACTTCCAACGGCGTCGCCACATATATCTCGATGAACGCACCATGATCCTCGACCATCTCGCGCACCGCCCGTCGCGTGCTGTGATAGGGCGCGATCGGTGCGCAGATGGCGACGCCGCCGTTCTTGGTGATTTCGCTGGCGACGAAGCCGATGCGGCGGATGTTCAGGTCGCGGTGCTCCTTGGAGAAACCGAGTTCGCTGGACAGATGCTGACGGACGATATCGCCGTCGAGCAGCGACACGGGACGACCGCCGGCCTCGACGAGCTTGGCGTAGACGATCTTGGCGAGCGTGGATTTACCCGAACCGGAAAAACCGGTGAAGAACAATGTCAGCCCTTGCCTGCTGCGCGGCGGATACACGCGGCGCAATTCGCGCACGACTTCCGGATAACTGAACCAATCCGGCGGGGTTTCGCCCAGCGCCAGATCTTTCCGAAGTTGAGCATCGGTGTATTCGACACCTTCCAGCTTCTGTTCGCTAATTTTCGACACCGGCATAAAGCGCTGCTTGTCCGGCACGTACTGCATCGCCTCGATGGGTAATGCCGTGATATTGAGTTGCTCGGCGTGCTTGAGCACCAATTCTTTGGACTGATCCGGCTCGTAGAACGCGTGACCATTGCCCGGCGGCGGATAAGCATGCTTCGGGCCGACGATCATATGCGAGCAACCGTAATTCTGATGCACGATGGCATGCCACAGCGCCTCGCGCGGACCGGCCATGCGCATGGCCAGCGGCAGCAACGACAGCGCGGCAAGGTCGTGGGGGAAGTGCCGGCGTATAGCCTGGTAGCAATGCACGCGTGCGTAGTAATGCAGATCGCCCGGCTTGGTCATGCCGACGGTCGGATGCAGCAGGATATGTCCGCCGATCTCTTTCGCCGCTTGCAACGTGATGTCGCGTTGCAGGCGATGCATGGGCTTGCTGGTCTGGAAAGCCACCACGCGCCGCCAACCCATTTTCTTGAACAGGGCGCGCAGTTCCTCGGGCGTATCCCAGAGGCTCTCGAAATCGTAATGCATCGGGAGTTGGATACCCTCCAGCGTGCCGCTTATATAGGTATCCTGAACCTGCTCGTAGAGATAACGCACGCCGGGGTGCTGGTCCGAGGTCGTGCCGTAGACCGCCTCGGCCTCGCGTTTCTTATCCGGCTGCCAGATGTCCTGAACAGTGAGCACGGCGGGCATGAAACCTTCGGCATCGCGCAACGCCACGGTGGTGCCGGGCTTGAGTTTGTCTGCGAATTTGGCCGATACATCCAGCACAATCGGAATCGGCCAGAGCGTCCCGTCCGGCAAACACATGCGTTCGACCACGCCTTCGTAGCCGGCCTTGTCCATGAAACCGCACAGCGGTGAAAACCCGCCATTGAGCAGCAGCTCCAGATCGCAGGCCTGGCGCTGACTCAGGGTCAGGGATGGGTAGTCACGCGCGGCCTGCTTGTGTTGCTCGGCCCGATCGGGATCGAGCAACAGGTTGACCAGTTCACCGCCGTGCGGCGGGATAAAAAAATCCATCTTTCTCAGTCTCTTGGTTGTTGTGCGCGGAGCCATATCGGACGCCGCCCAATATTCCCGGAGCGGACGATCTTATGCCCTGCCCCTCGACGGGTAAAGCCACGGGTAAAGCCGCGATTATCCCGCCAGGGAAGCAGCGACGGGGCGACCGAGACCTTTAGGCCGCAGATTGGTGGGCGATCAGACGCTGCCGATCCGTTCCAGGCACGCGCGATTCAATTCCGCCACGCGCGGCTCCGATCCCGCCTCGTTGTAACACCGGAACTCCGGCGCGTTGCCCGACGGGCGCAGATGCACGATCTCGCCGTTCTCAAAGCTCATCCGCAGGCCGTCCGTCGTATCGACGGACGCGATCCGACCACACTGAGCGCCGAACATCCGCTCCATCGCCGGCGCGCCACCGGCAAACAGCGTTTCGATCAGGGCACGCGAGCGCTCGGTCGGATAATTCTTGAGCCGATTGCTGGCGGTGAAACGCGCCGGCAACGTCTGCGACAACGCACTCAACGGAACGGCGCGCCGCCGCGTTTCGACCAGCAGCGCCAGAATCGGCAACACGGCATCGCGCGTAGGCAACGCCTGCAAACACCGGCCATTCCGTTGCAGATCCGTTGCCAGTAAAAAACCGCCGTTGGCTTCGTAGCCGGCGACGGTGGCGTGACCGGCGGCCTGCAAGATTTGCATGCCGGCGATGACATAAGGCGAGCCGATGCGTGTGCGTTCCACCCGCGCGAACGCGCCGCAACGCTCGACGACGCTGTTACTGCTCACCGGTGTCGCAATAGCGACAATGCCCAAGGCCTGCGCGCACAACACGCCGACCACATCGCCGCGCAACCAGACGCCGGCCTCGGTGCCGATCAGCGGACGGTCGGCATCGCCGTCGGTGGAGACGATGGCATCGAAGTGCTGTTCACCGGCCCAGGCATGCGCCAGCGCGATGTCCTCGGCGCGGATCGCCTCGGTATCGACAGGCATGAAGACCTCGGTACGACCCAAGCGCAACACATCCGCGCCGAGTCCGGTGAGGATTTCGCCGAGCAGATCGCGCGCCACACCGGAATGTTCGTACACGGCCACGCGCATGCCCGCGAGCGCATGTGCGCCGAAATAATCCAGATAACGCCGCACATAGAGCTCATGCGCCCGCGCATCGACTGGCGGCAACGCATCGGCGCGGATCGTCGCCGGTATCTCGACCGTCTGCGCGCGAATACCTGCCTCGTCGTCCTTGAGAATCTCGCCTTGCGCGGTGTTGAACTTGATGCCGTTGCGGTCGTCGGGGATGTGACTGCCGGTGACCATGATGGACGGAATGCCCTGACTGATGCCGTAGAAAGCCACGGCCGGCGAAGGAATGAAGCCGCAGTTGATGGGTCGATAGCCGGCATCGACAACGGCCACGGCAATCGCGGCCATGATGCCGGGCGTACTCGGACGCAAATCGCCGGCCATCGCCACCGCTGTTCCGGGCACGAGTCCGTGAGCGGCTTCGAGATGCTGCAAGAAACCGCGCGTGTAGGCATAACACACCGCCGGCGTCATATCGACCACGCGCCCGCGCGCGCCGCTGGTGCCGAAGCCGACACCGCTGCGGTTCATTAAATCTTGTATAGCCACCTTCTCGACAGACATGCTCATTCCGATTCGCTAAGTTTCAAAAGATCGCGTAGGCCCGGTTCAGGCGCGACAGCGCCGCGCAATCTGCTCCAGACACGAGACTATACCGCCGAGTCCGGCCCATAGTTCATTGCATTGCTGTTATTTCGCTGCCGGCTGTAACACATCCAGCGTCAGTTTGGTTTCGACCATCGTGTCGCGCGTACTCTTGATTGTCTCGATCGCGCCGGCTTCGACGCGCTGAGGATCGACGCCCGCATCGGCCGTCAGCGACTGCACCACCACGTCCGCACGCCGCCGCGCCAATGTTTTCAGGTCCGCCTCGCCGAGCGGATGAATCTCGACCACATGTTCGAACAAGGCTTCATAGAAGGCATGATCGGGACTCTCCTGGCCGATCAGCGCCAACACCGGATTCACTCGCTCGACAGCCCGGCCCGCCGACGTCTCGAACTGTGCTTGGAACGCATCCACCGCCTTGTCCCCGGCGCGTGCCTCCAACAGTTTTTCCAAGGCACGCTGCGTCTGGGCCTGATCGAACGCCACCGGCCCGGGGTCTTCGTCGGGCGCGAGCTTGACGTCCAATTCCACCGCCAACGCGCGCCGCACGCGGTCCGAGCGCAACGCCGCACCGTCCTGTTCCGGAGCATAGCGGCCGCCCACGATCACCTTTAACTGCGGACGTTCGCGCAGCGCCTTGCCGAGATTGACGAGTTTCTCCTGTTGCGGCGGCGACAACTGATCGCTGCCCGGCTCGAAGGCAATGGCATTCGCCTGTTTGCCGCCACCGCCGAGGAGATTGCCCAACGCGCTGAACGGCGCGGTGACGATTTTGGTGAGCATGCGCGTGACCGCCTGCCCGATCACACCGCCCAGGGAAAATTTCGGACTGTTCATGTCGCCGCTGACCGGGACGGCGATATCGATGCGGCCCCGCGAATCCGTCAGCAGCGCCACCGCCAGATCCAAGGGCAGATCCAGGGCGTCCGGCGAATCGATCGGTTCGCCGAGGGTGAATTTGTCGAGCAGGATTTTATTATCGCCGGCCAGCGCGCCGGCGTCGATTTTGTATTCGAGATCCAGCGACAACTTGCCCGTGGCGATCTTGCGCCCGGCGAAGGTCGCGCTGTAGGGCGAGAACGGCGGCATGTCGATGTTGCGGAACTCGGTGCGGATATCGGTGTATTGCTTCGGCGCAAACGGCCTGAGCGCACCGCGCACCTTGGCCTGTCCGTACTGTTCGACGCGACCGTCGAATGCGATCTTGGCGCGACTTTCCGGATCGGACGAAATGCCGGTCACTGCGCCGTGAAAGTCGCGGATCTGTGCCGAGAACGGCAGCACCAGACTCTGATCGGAGTAATCGACCACGCCCTTCTCGACGCGGATGCGTGCCACCGTCACCGGAAACGGGCGCGTGGAAGCGTCGTGCTTGGATGATATCTGGGATGGTGCCTGCGTGGACGTGCCGCTCGCCGCAGCAGTCTTCTTCTCGAAGACCCTGCCCAGGTTGACGCTGCGATCCTCGAAAATCATTACTTTCGCGCCCGGTTCCACCAAGTGCATTTCTTTGATGGTCAATTTCCCGGTATCGGGATCAGGATCGGAGGCAAAGGCGATGCCGTCGGCCGTCAGCGCCTTCCAGGCAACGAAGCGATCGCCGCCGACCGCCTCGTCGATCAACAGATCGGCGACACTCGCCGTCCCGCCGGCACGCAACACCGAGCCGGTCTTGCCCGGCGCATACTCCAACTCCGCCATGGCCGAGGCATCGCCCGCCTTGAGATCGAGCGCCGCGTGTCGCGCGAGCAGCGACTGCAAAGGCTTGAGCGCGACACGTTCTATCTTCAACGTCGCCTTCGCCGTGGAACCGTCGGGCGTGAAGCGGCCATAGGCGTTGAGCGTTCCGCCCTGCGCCACGCGCAAGCGGGCATCGAAGTCGACGGGCGTCTGCGTAGCGTTGCTCAGGTTTTTCAGGGTGGCCGTGATGTCCTCCAGATCATAGGCCAACGCTGGCTTGAGACTCTGATCGGCAAGACCGACGCGGAAGGCATTCAGTTGCAAGGTATCCAGCTTGACGCGCCACGTCGGCTGATCCGCCGACGCCGTGGTGTTGGCTTTCGTTTTATCCGGCGCGTCGTCGCCCGCGCCATTCAATGCAGCGAATAATCGCGTAGCGCCTTGTGCATCGCGCTCGATGCGCGTACTGCCTTCACGCAGACTCACTTTGTTTATGCCGACTTCACAACGGGCGGTGTCCACCTTGCCGCCGTCGAGCTTGAATTGCGCGAGCGTGGCCAAGGGTTTGGTTGTATCAATCCCGCTGGTCTCGATTGGAGTAAGCGCGATCTTGGAAAGGTCGAGCGCGATGGCGTTGGCGGTCACCGTCGTCGCGGGGCTACCGACGTTAATGTCGGCGTTGAGGCTGGCGCCGAATTTTCCGACATCCAACGCCAAGGGCGTCGCGCGACTGCGGTCGTCCACATGCACCGCGACAGCGTCCACCTGCACAGCACTCAGTTGGATGCGCCATGGCGCGGTCTGCGCAGTGGCGGGTGGCGGCGGCGCGGCCGGCTTGCCCTGGGTTATAACCAATGTCTGCCAGTTCAATGTGCCGTCCTTGGTCAACGCCGCGCCGACGCGACCGTTGCGCAGTGCGAGTTGCGGCACTGTCAGTGCGCGACTGTCGAGATCGAATTGCCCGTCCTTGATATCGAGCGTTTCCACTGCCAGTAACGGCTGCCGCGCCTTCGGTTCGCGGACATCCAACCCCGCGGCGTGCAGTTGCACACCTTGCACGCCAAGCTGGGGCTTGCCGCCGGCATAGCCAAAGCGATATGCCAGTTGCAGATCGATTGCACCCTTGGGCTCGGCGAGACGGACTTCATCGCGCAGGAAATTCCACAGTGTCGCCGCCTGGAATCCCTGAATGGCGAGCTTGCCCGTTGCCGTGAGCGGATGCAGCGTCAACGCGCCTTGCACGCGCGCCTTGCCACCCTCCGGGAATTCGGCGCTGAGTGTATAGGGGCCGTTCCGTTCGGGCAGCGTCGAGACGTTGTTGAATTCGAGATCGACCGGCCGCAAGGCGACGCTCGCGGGTGTCGCACTGGTGCGGTCGCTGTAGGTGACTACGCCATCGACGAGCGCGATATGCGTCAGCAGCAAACGCGGGGGGCCGCTGTCGTCGGCGGGCTGCGGCGCTTCGCCGGATGAAAAGCTATCCGCCAGCGCGACGAGGTTGAGGCGACGGTTGGGAGCGGTGTCGATGAGCAGATCCAGTCCTTCGACTCGGATGTCCGCGAAGGTCCACGCCCAGCGGAACAGACTGGAGGTCTCGAAATCGACCGACACGCGGCGGAACGCGGCAATCGGCCGCCCATCGGCTTCCTGCAAACGGAAATCGTCGATCTCGATTTTGAACAGGAACGGATTGATGCGCACGGCACCAATGCTGGCCTGACGCTTAAGCGTCTCCTTGGCGTACTTGGGAACATAGTGCTCCAGCGCATACGGCAGAAGAAAGAAGCCGAGCACGGCATACACGACCAGCGCGGCCGCGCCGATGCGGAACGCCTTGTGTCCGGCGATACGCTTCACCCACGGCTGTAACGCATTCCATGTCATGTTCATAGGCAACGGCATCCAAACCTACCAAAGAGCATGCACTATCAGAACACCTGCGCGATCCGCGCGCCATCCCAACGCTACACCAGACGGAACAACACATTCGGCGCATGACGGCCTGCGGCCTCATGCGCCCTACGGGATCTTACGGGGGATGGAAATACGTCGGGAAATGGATGGTGGCCAGGGACGGAATCGAACCGCCGACACGGTGATTTTCAGTCACCTGCTCTACCAACTGAGCTACCTAGCCCCGGAAAGAACGCGTATTAAACCGGCGGACCCCGGCCAAGTCAAGGCGGGATTCACTGGCCGTACTGGGTCGCCAGATACGCCCGATAGGCTCCGGAACGGACCCGGTCG
>JACREG010000078.1 GCA_016218375.1 Gammaproteobacteria bacterium | reverse complement strand
TAATTGAAAGAGTGGTGGCATCGTCTACCCCTACCAGTTCTCTACCGTCAGGTGGTGATAATGTGGCACCATCTGCTCTAAGCTGTTGTCTGTGCGCGATTTAGTTGGTGAATCACGCCCACAGAGTACTACCTTCCCAAGCTACTAGCGTGGGTTCGATTCCCATCACCCGCTCCATTTCTGTATTTCCTCTCATCTCTAAACGTCGCCGGGCGCTGCCAACGTACCCTGCGCGAGGGATTTGGCAGCGCCCGGCGATCAAGCGCGTGTTACAGCGCCGGCGAGCGGCGTTGCGGGATCAGCCGTTCCCGCGCGAGATGTTCGTGCAATTCCAGCGGGGATAACTTGGACAGATCCTTGGCCAGTTCGCGGACCTCGACGCCGGCCTTGACGAGGGTGTCCAACTCGTTGCGCAGGAAACCCAGGATGCGTTTCTGCGCCACCAAGACCAATTGCCGGGTACTGCTCTTCTCGATCAATCGCGCGGCCTCGCGGGCGATGTCGCGGGCGAAGCGCCGTTCGAACTCGTCTTCGTGTTGGGTGCGATGGTCGTCGTAGCCATGCGCGCCACTGCCCGCCGCGCCGCGATTGCGCCCGGATTTGCTGTCGCTCCACAGCTCGTTGCCCTGGGCTTCTTGTTCGGGGTTCACCAGATCGTTGACCTCGCACAAATTGGGGCCGGACTGCATGTCCGGAAATTCGACGTCTTCGAGGGTGAAGAAACGCGCGCGCGAACCACCGGCCACTACCACACAATTTTGCTGCATGAGCGTACTCCTTCGTTCAGCCGTACTGAGAGAGCGGGCGGCAGACACGGCACGGATACCGCGCGTGTCGCCGGGTATTGGAAATGATGGGAAAATCGCGACTGCCATAGTAGTTCAATAGTCCTGTGCGGGGAGGAATTCAAGGGTGGGGGACTGACAAAAGTCGGCCTGTGGCATCCGTGCTGGAAGGCGTGGTTTATACTGGGCCGAGCCGAGGCCTCGGTTGGGCCATGCCGGGGCCGTCAGGCCGCTGAATTCACCCGCAAAAGGAATACTGGGAAGGATATAGGGCATGAAAACCATACTGCGCTTCGTGGGTATCCTGTTGGGTACACTGGCGATCGTCGTCGCTGTCGCGGCGCTGATCCTGCCGCGCGTCTTCGATCCCAATAACTACCGCGACCGGATATCGGCCCTGGTCAAGGAGAAGACCGGGCGCGAATTGGTCATCGCCGGCGAGATCGGCTGGTCGGTGTTCCCCTGGCTCGGGGTGGAGCTCGGCGAGGTGCGTCTGGCCAACGCCGCCGGGTTTGGGGATGAACCCTTTGCCCGGATCGCCGCGGTGCAGGTGCGCGTGAAGTTACTCCCCCTGCTGCGCAAAGAAGTGGAAATGTCCACGGTGCTGTTGGACGGTTTGCAGGTCAATCTCGCCAAGGCCAAGGACGGACGCAGCAATTGGGCGGACCTGCTGCCGGCTCAGGCGGCAACAGGCGCGGCGCGGGATAAACCGCCGGCGGCGGCCAGCAAATCCGGCGAGTCCTACGGGGCAGTACCGTTGGCCGCGTTGGCAATCGGCGGGGTGCGGGTGCGCGATGCGCGCTTGCTGTGGGACGACCGCGCGGCGGGCACGCAGCAGTTGATCGAGGATTTGAATGTGCAGCTCGGGGCGATCCGCCTCGATCAGCCGGTTGCCGTCGCCATGGATTTCGTCGCCAAAGGCGGTGCCCCCGCAGTCGAGTCCATGGTCAAGCTCAGCGGACAGGTCACGCCGACACAGGCCTTCAAGCACATCGCGGTGCGTGACCTCGAAGCGAGCGTCGCAGCGCACGGTAAAGGTCTGCCGCGGGGTCGCCTGGACGCCGATCTGAAGGCGCACGTGGTCTACGCGCTGGATCGTCGCACGCTGGAGATAAACGACCTCGTCCTGAACGCGTTCGAACTTGGTCTGCGCGGACAGGCGCGCGGCGCGGACCTCGGCGGTGAGGCACCGCGCTTCTCGGGCGATCTGCGTCTGGAGCCCTGTGTGCCGCGCGATGTCTTGCAGGCGTTGGGTCAACCGGTGCCGGAGACCAGCGACCGCGATATGTTGGGCAAGGCGGAGGCCGCGTTCGCTTTTCAGGCGACGCCCGCGAGCGTGCAAGTGTCCAATTTGAAATTGCGCCTGGACGACAGCGGTGTGACCGGCACATTCGGCATTAACGATTTCACGCGTCCGGTCTACGCGTTCAAGCTGGCAGTGGATAACCTCGATCTGGACCGTTATCTGCCGCCGCGCAAAGACGAGACGGCGAATGCCGCGTCCACGGTGACTGAAGACGACGAGTCCGCGGATGCGCCGGGGGCGGCGGGTGAAAAGCGCCTGGCTACGACCGACGCTAAGGCCGGCACCAAGGTTAAGACCAAAGCCAAGCGCAAAGCCGCCGCCGGTTTGTTTCCGGAGCAGACGCTGCGCGGGCTCAATCTCGATGGTCGCTTGAACATCGGCACGTTGAAGGCCTATCGACTGCGCAGCAGCGATGTCGATATCACCGTGTCGGCCAAGGGCGGGCTGGTGCAGGTGTTCCCTGCCCGCGCGAACATGTACCAGGGTACTTATAACGGCAACATCACCGTGGATGTGCGCGGCAAGCAACCGCGCCTCGCTATGGACGAGAAGGTGGCCGGCGTGCAGGCCGAGCCCTTGTTGACCGATCTGCTGGGCAAGGCCAAGGTCACCGGCAGCGCCGATGTGGCGCTCAAGCTCACGGCGGTCGGTAACCACCCGCGGGCCATTCGCAAGACGCTCGACGGCAACGCGCGTTTCGCCTTCAGCGATGGTGTCATCAAGGGCATGGATGTGCTCGGCGAGATCCGCAAGGCCTACGCGCTGCTGCGCGGCAAGCCGCAACCGGCCGGCAATTCCGGCCAGACCGAATTTTCCGCGATCACCGGCACGGCGACCGTGACCAAGGGTGTGGTGAATAATCCCGATCTGCTCGGCAAGTCGCCGCTGATGCAGGCGCAAGGCAAGGGCACGGCGAATCTGGTCACGCAACAACTCGACTACCGTGTGACCGCGACGCTGGTCGACAGTCTGGAAGGCAAGGGCGAACTCACCGGCCGGCCGATCCCGGTGCACATTACCGGGACGTTTGCCGATCCCAAGGTCGGCGTGGATTTGGAAAACGTGCTGAAGCAGGAAGTGAAGAAGCAGTTGCAGAAAAAGCTTCAGGATAAGCTCAAAGGCGGTGCGCTGAAGGGGTTGTTCGGTCGGTGAGCGTGCGCGTCTCGATGTTGATCCTGGTGCTGGCGGGCGTGGGCACGGTGTGGGCCGGCGAGTTGCTGGAAGTTGGCATCGAACGCGTCGATCGACGCTATGCAGTGGATATCGATGCGCGTTTCAATACCTCGGCCGAACGTCTGCGCGTGTTGCTGACGGATTACCCGAACCTGGGGCGTATCAACGCTTCGATCCAGCACAGCGAGGTGCTCGAAACGAACGCACCACAACAGCATTGCGTGCGCACCGAGGCGCATGTCTGCGTCGGCTTTTTCTGTAAGGACATCGTCCAGGTGCAGGATGTCGGCGTGCTGGCAGACGGCACGATCCTCGCCACGCTGCGCCCGCAGGGCAGCTACTTCAGTTATGGCATCGCGCGCTGGCAATTCTGGGAAGAACCGACCGGCGCGCGCATGCGTTTTCACAGCGAGATCGAGCCGGCGTTCTGGGTGCCGCCCATCATCGGGCCATGGTTGATTCAGCGCGCTTTGCGTGCCGAGACGCTCAAGAGCGTGGCGAATCTCGAACGGTTGGCGGAAGCGCCGCTGGAAGAGGGCGGCCCATGACGCCGGACACATTCGCCGCGACCGTGCTGGACTGGTACGACCGTCACGGGCGCAAGGATCTGCCCTGGCAACGCGACCGCACGCCGTATCGCGTGTGGGTCTCCGAAGTCATGTTGCAGCAGACTCAGGTCGCCACTGTCATTCCGTATTTCGAACGCTTCATGGCGCGCTTCCCGACGGTGATTGCGCTGGCCGATGCCGAACTCGATGCCGTGCTGCATCTGTGGTCGGGACTCGGTTATTACGCCCGTGCGCGCAATCTGCACAAGGCGGCGCGCGTAGTGCGCGATGTCTACGCCGGAACATTTCCGAGCGACTTCGAAGCGGTGCAGGCCTTGCCCGGCATCGGGCGTTCCACGGCCGGCGCGATCCTCGCCTTGGCCTGCGCTCAGCGGCAGCCGATTCTCGACGGCAACGTCAAACGCGTGCTGGCGCGGTTTCATGCAGTGGACGGTTGGCCGGGCGAAGCCGCCGTGCTGGCGCGTCTTTGGGATTGCGCGGAACGCTACACGCCACAACGTCGCGTGGCCGATTACACCCAGGCGATGATGGATCTGGGCGCGACCGTGTGTACGCGTGCGCGGCCGGGCTGTGCGCAGTGTCCCTTGCGGGTGGCGTGTCAGGCCTACCGTGCCGATGCGGTCGCGCGCTATCCCGCGCCGCGGCCGCGCCGCGATCTGCCAGTGCGGGCCACGCACATGCTGTTGCTGCGCAATGCCCGCGGGGATGTCCTGCTGCAACAACGACCGCCGCAAGGCATCTGGGGCGGCTTGTGGAGTTTTCCCGAGGTCGCCGCATCCGCAGAAGGGCCCGCTGAAGTAGGCATGTGGTGCGTGCAGACCTTGGGGCTGACGGCCACGCGGCTGGAGGCCTGGCCGGCGCTGCGGCATACCTTCAGCCATTTTCATCTGGACATCACGCCCTGGCTGGTGGAGTTGGGCGAAAACCGTGCGCAGGCCGTGTTGGAAGGCCAGCCGACGGTCTGGTATAACACGCGCACTGAAAATGTCCGCGGACTGGCCGCGCCGGTGCAGCGTCTGCTGGAACGGTTGCAGCAGCAGGATTCCACCTTGTAGGAACCTATTTTGGAGATTGCTATGTCACGTATGGTTGTGTGTGTGAAACTGAAAAAAGAGGCCGAAGGGCTGGAGCGGCCGACCTATCCGGGCGATCTCGGCAAGCGCATCTTTGATAATGTGTCCAAGGAAGCCTGGCAGTTGTGGCTTCGTCAGCAGACCATGCTCATCAACGAATACCGCTTGTCGCCGGTCGATCCCAAGGCGCGCAAGTTCCTCGAAGAGCAGATGGACAAATTCTTCTTCGGCGATGGCAGCGTGGCTCCGCCGGATTACAAGCCGCAGTAACCGGTATCCGCGCATCACAGCATCGGCCACGGCACTCACGACTAAGGAAAACACATGCGAGGCATTATTCTTGCGGGCGGTTCGGGGACGCGCTTGTATCCGCTGACGCGGGTGGTCAGCAAGCAACTGATGCCCATCTACGACAAGCCGCTGGTGTATTACCCGCTGGCGACGTTGATGCTGGCGGGTATCCGCGATGTGCTGCTGATTTCCACGCCGCATGATTTGCCGCACTTTCAGCGCCTGCTCGAAGACGGCGTGCACCTCGGTTTGAATATCCAGTATGCCGAACAGCCAACGCCGGGTGGATTGGCTCAGGCATTTCTGATCGGCGAGAAATTCGTCGCCGGCGCGCCGTCCTCGCTGGTGCTCGGCGACAACATCTTCTACGGCCACGGCCTGGGCGCCAATCTCAAACGCGCCGGCCAGATTCGACAGGGTGCGACGGTATTCGCCTACCGCGTGCGCGATCCCGAACGCTATGGCGTGGTCGAGTTCGACGCGCAAGGTCGGGCCATCAGCATTGTCGAGAAACCCAAGCAACCGCGTTCACATTTTGCGGTCACCGGTTTGTATTTCTACGACGCGCAGGTCGTCGATATCGCCAAGTCGCTGAAACCCTCGCCGCGCGGCGAGTTGGAAATCACCGATGTCAATCGGGTCTATCTCGAACAGGGTGCGTTGAACGTCGAGGTGCTGGGGCGCGGCACTGCTTGGTTGGATACCGGTACGCACGAATCGTTGTTGCAGGCGGCGAATTTCATCGAGACCATCGAGCAGCGTCAAGGTCTGAAAGTGTCCTGTGTCGAAGAGATCGCCTATCGCATGGGCTATATCGATGCAGAGCAGTTGGCGCGGCTGGCCGAGCCCTTGCGCAACAGCGGTTATGGCAAGTACCTGCTGGACGTGTTGCAGGAAGATGGGGTGCGGCCATGAAAATCATCACGACGGCGCTGCCGGGCGTGTTGATTATCGAGCCGCAAGTGCACGGCGATGCGCGCGGCTTCTTTCAGGAGACCTATCACGCGCAGCGGTATATCGATGCGGGAATCGCGTTGCCGTTCGTGCAGGACAATCATTCGCGCTCCGGCCCCGGTGTTCTGCGCGGTTTGCATTATCAGCTCAAGCATCCGCAGGGCAAGCTGGTGCGTATCACGCAGGGCGCGGCGTTCGATGTAGCAGTGGATGTGCGCCGTGGCTCGCCGACGTTCGGGAAGTGGGCGGGCGTGACGTTGAGCGAGGATAACTTCCGGCAGTTCTATGTCCCGCCGGGTTTCGCGCACGGCTTCCTTGCCTTGAGCGAACGCGTGGACTTTCTCTACAAGTGCACCGACTACTATCACCCCGAAGACGAGCAGGGCGTGCTGTGGAACGACCCGGACATTGGTATCGTATGGCCGGATATCGGTACGGAGTATCGCCTGTCGGACAAGGACCGGTGTAATCCGCGTCTCGCCGATATGGACGAGCAACTGCCGCGTTATGCGGAGGGTGCGTGAAAGTTTTGGTCACCGGCGCGGGCGGCCAGCTCGGTAGTGAGCTGTGCGCGCGGTTGTCGCGGGCCGGCCATGCAGCGATTCCGTTTACACGCAACGATGTCGATTTCACCCAGGTCGCGCGCGTGCGCGACGCGCTTGCCGCTCATCAAGCCGAGTGGGTCGTCAACTGCGCCGCTTATACCCAAGTGGACAAGGCCGAATCCGACAGTGCGACGGCGTTTGCCGTGAACCGCGATGCAGCCCGCGCGGTGGCCGAGGCGGTCACGGGTTATGGCGGGCGTCTGCTGCACGTCTCCACCGACTTTGTCTTCGACGGCACGCAATCGCATCCTTATCGCGAAGACGACACGCCGAACCCAATCGGCGTGTATGCGCAATCCAAGTGGGACGGCGAGCAAGCGGTGCGTGCGGTTCTGCCCGAGGCGTTGATTGTGCGCACGGCCTGGGTACACGGCACGCACGGCAATAACTTCGTCAAGACTATGTTGCGACTCGCCGCCGAGCGCGAGGAGCTGCGCGTGGTCGACGATCAGATCGGCTCGCCGAGCTGGACCGGCGACATCGCCGACGCACTGATCGTGCTGATGCAGCAGGACGCGCGGGGCTGTTATCACTTCACCAACGAGGGCGTCGCCTCCTGGTACGATTTCGCCGTCGCGATTATCCATGAGGCGCGCGTGCTGGGGTTTCCCATCAAGGTGCAACGGGTGACGCCGATTCCTACCTCGGGATACCCCACGCCGGCGCGACGCCCGGCGTATTCGGTGCTCGATAAACAAAAGATCCGTGCCGTCCTGGGGCGGCCGATACCACACTGGCGCGAGGCGCTGGTGTCGATGTTGCGGGAGTTGCAGAAATGAAACGTGTGTTGGTGACAGGCGGCGCGGGCTTTATCGGCTCGAATTTCGTGCGCTATTGGTTACAGCAGTATCCGGACGATCGCTTGGTGAATCTGGATGCGCTGACCTATGCGGGCAATCTGGAGAATCTCACCGACATTCAGGATCGACCCAATTACCGGTTCGTGCACGGCGACATCGGCGACCGCGCGCTGGTCGAGCGGCTGTTCCGCGAGGAGGCCATCGATACCGTGGTGAACTTCGCCGCCGAGTCGCATGTGGACCGCTCCATTCTCGGACCCGACGCCTTCATCCAGACCAACATCAACGGTACCTTCAATCTGCTGGAGGTCGCGCGCGCGGTGTGGGGGCAGGATGCAGCGGAGCGCCGCTTCCTGCATGTGTCCACCGACGAGGTCTACGGCAGTCTCGGGTCGGACGATGCGCCGTTCACCGAGACCACGCGCTATGCGCCCAACAGTCCCTACTCGGCGTCCAAGGCGGCCTCGGATCATCTGGTGCGCGCCTATCGCCACACCTACGGCCTGCCGACGCTGACCACCAATTGCTCCAACAATTACGGTCCCTATCAGTTCCCCGAGAAGCTGATCCCGCTGGTGTTCCTCAACGCCCTGGAGGGCAAGCCGCTGCCGATCTACGGGGACGGCCAGAATATCCGCGACTGGCTGTATGTCGAGGACCATTGCCGCGCTATTTATTTATTGATTGAGAAAGGGATCAATGGCGAGGTCTATAATGTCGGTGGTTCGC
>JACREG010000073.1 GCA_016218375.1 Gammaproteobacteria bacterium | reverse complement strand
CGGCGATGTGTGCTTGGGCGATAGCATCGCCGTGAGCGGCGTGTGTCTGACCGCTGTCGCGTTGCCGGGCGATGGGTTTTGGGCCGATGTCTCGGGCGAGACGCTGGCGCACACCGTCATCGGCGACTTCAAGCCCGGCGCGCGCGTGAATCTGGAAAAGGCGCTGACACCGACCACGCGCCTCGGTGGACATCTGGTCAGTGGTCATGTCGATGGTGTGGGTGAAGTGATCGAGCGCACACGCGACGCGCGTTCGGAACGGTTCCGCATCCGCGCGCCGCAGGAACTGGCGCGTTACATCGCGCAGAAAGGCTCGATCTGCGTCGACGGTGTGAGCCTGACGGTGAATGCCGTCGAGGGTAGCGTGTTCGAACTCAACATCGTCCCGCACACGCTCGCCGAGACCACGCTCGACGATTACCGGCCGGGCCGTAAAGTGAATCTGGAAGTGGATCTGATCGCGCGTTATCTGGAACGGCTGCTGCTCGGCGATACGGAAGCAGGTGGTCAAGGTGTCACGATGGATTTTCTGCGTGCGCACGGTTTCGCGCGCGACTGAGTTTTTATTGTAGGGCGCATTACGCTGCGCTATTGCGCCCTACGCGAAGTTTATTGAGGTCAGAGCGGCTATGGCATTGAACACAATCGACGAACTCATCGAAGACCTGCGCGCGGGCAAGATGATTATTCTGATGGACGACGAGGATCGCGAGAACGAGGGCGATCTGGTGATGGCCGCGTCCAAGGTGCGTCCGGAAGATATCAACTTCATGGCCAAGTACGGCCGTGGCCTGGTGTGTCTGACGCTCACGCGCGAGCGCTGCAGGCAGTTGAAACTGCCGCTGATGGTCAACGACAACAACTCGCCGCATTCGACCAACTTCACCGCCTCGATCGAGGCGGCGGAAGGTGTGACCACCGGCATCTCGGCGCAGGATCGCGCGGTGACGATTCAAGCGGCCGTCGCGGCGGACGCCAAACCGAGCGACATCGTCATGCCGGGACACATCTTCCCGCTCATGGCGCAACCCGGCGGCGTGCTCACGCGCGCGGGTCACACCGAGGCCGGTTGCGATCTGGCACGACTCGCGGGTCTGGAACCGGCCGCTGCCATTGTCGAGATTCTCAACGAAGACGGCACCATGGCGCGGCGTCCGGATCTGGAACGCTTCGCCGCGGAACACACTCTCAAGATCGGCACGATCGCCGACCTGATTCACTATCGCATCGAAAACGAGAAGACCCTCGAACGCGTCGCCGAATGCGCGCTGCCGACCGAGTTCGGCGACTTTCGCCTGGTGGCGTTCGAGGATTCCATCGACAAGGATGTGCATCTGGCGCTGATCTACGGCGAGCTGGATGTGAGTCGGCCGGTGCTGGTGCGCGTGCATGTGCAAGGCATGTTGTGCGATTTGCTCGGCGCGAAAACCGGCGATTGCGGTTGGCCGTTGCGGCATGCCCTGGAGCGCGTGGCGCGCGAGGGCAGCGGTGTGGTGATCGTACTCGGTAAGCCGGAAGATCCGGCCTCGCTGGTGCGGCGAATCCGTCATTACGCCGAGGACGGCCCGCACAGCGAGGCGCCGCGCCGCGGCGGTCGCGAGGAGTTGCGCACCTACGGCATCGGCGCGCAGATTCTCGCCGAGTTGGGCATCACGCGCCTGCGCGTGCTATCGGCACCGAAGAAGATGCACGGCATCACCGGCTTCGGCCTGGAAGTGGTCGAGTACGTGCCGTGCGATTGATGCAGTAACATAGACAGCATTCAGCGACACACAGAGGAAACTCAAGCAATGAGCAAGATGACCGAGATCGAAGGCCAGTTGCAGGTGCGCGGCGCGCGCATCGCCCTGCTGGTGGCGCGCTTCAACAGTTTCGTGGTGGAGAGTCTGCTGGCCGGCGCGGTGGATTGTCTCAAACGCCACGGTGCGGACGAGCAGGATATGACTGTCGTGCGCGTGCCTGGCGCGTTCGAGATGCCGCTGGTGGCGAAGCAGTTGGCGGCGGCGAAGAAATACGATGCCATTATCGCGCTCGGTGCGGTGATCCGCGGCGGCACGCCGCATTTCGAATACGTCGCCGGCGAATGCACCAAGGGCTTGGCGAGCGTCGGCATGGAATTCAATATTCCGATCGCCTTCGGCGTGCTGACTGTCGACAGTATCGAGCAGGCCATCGAACGCGCCGGCACCAAGGCCGGCAACAAGGGCGTCGAAGCGGCCATGTCGGCGATCGAGATGATCGATCTGCTCAAGCGGCTGGGGGCCTGATGGCCGACAGCGCAGCCACCGGCGGCGGGCGGTTTCCCAGTGCAGCGCGCACCAAGGCGCGCCGGCTGGCCATGCAGGCGGTGTATCAATGGCAGATGACCGCGCATGATGTCGCAGACATCCTCGCGCAGTTCCTGGCTGATGAGGACAACCGCGGCGCCGATGCCGAATATTTCGAGGCGCTGGTGCGCGGCGTGGTGCAGGGCCATGCGGTGCTGGACGTATTGCTGGCGCCAACGCTCGCACGACCGCTCGACGAAGTCGATCCGGTGGAACGCGCAGTGTTGCGCGTGGCGGCCTTCGAACTGCAACAACGTTTGGATGTCCCGTATCGGGTGGTGCTCAACGAGGCGGTGGCGCTGGCCAAGAAATTCGGCGCCGAGCAAGGCCACACCTTCGTCAATGCGGCGCTGGATAAACTGGCGCGCGAGTTGCGCGCGGTGGAATTGCGCGGCTGAAGTGGAATGGGCTTTGCCCCGAACGAATGTAGGGTGGGTTAGTGTATTTTGCGTAACCCACCAAGCAATGCCGGGGTCAGACCCGAATTCCACCGCCAACGCGCCGGTGTATCACTGGAAGTACTTAATTCGGGTCTGACCCCAGTTCGGGGTCGAATCCACCGCCGAAGTGACCCCGTTCGAAGAGCACACCATGCCCCTCACCGAATTCTCCCTCATCGACCGCTTCTTCGCTGGGCATAAACGGCGTGGCGATGTCGCGCTTGGCATCGGCGACGATGCGGCGGTGGTCGACGTGCCGCCGGGCGAGCAATTGGTTGTCGCGGTGGATACGCTGGTCGCAGGCGTGCATTTTCCGGATCACACCGCAGCGGCGGATATCGGCCATAAAGCCTTGGCGGTGAATCTCAGCGACATGGCCGCGATGGGTGCATGCCCGCGCTGGGCGACGCTGGCGTTGACGCTGCCGCGGGTCGATGCGGATTGGCTCGGCGAATTCGCGCGCGGATTCTTCGCCCTCGCCGAACGCTTCGATGTCGAACTCATCGGCGGCGACACTACGCGCGGCCCCTTGTGCGTATCGGTGCAGATTCTGGGCACGGTGCCGCGCAATCGGGTATTGCAACGTGCCGGTGCGCGCGCGGGTGATCGTATCTTCGTCTCCGGCAGTCTTGGCGATGCAGGTTTGGCGTTGAGTCTGCTGCAAACGCAGCGCGCCTGCGGCGAGGATGAACGCGCGGAGTTGCTTGCGCGGCTGCATCGACCCGACCCGCGCGTGGCGCTCGGCGAACGTCTGCGCGGTATCGCCAGCGCCGTCATCGATGTGTCCGACGGTCTGCTGGCCGATCTCGGCCATATCCTGCAACGCAGCGGCGTGGGTGCGACGTTGTGGGTCGAGCGCCTGCCGCGTTCGGCGGCGTTTCAAGTCTGTGTGTCGGCGCAATCGCCCGACTGGTTCGAACTGCCGCTCGCGGCGGGCGACGATTACGAACTGTGTTTCACCGCCGCGCCGGCACAGGCGGACGCATTACAGAACTTGGCGCGCGAACTCGGTATCGCGATCACTGAGATCGGTGCGATCGAGGCCGACACGGGGCTGCGTTGCCGTCTGGACGACGGCCGCGCGTTTCAGCCGACCCGGCAGGGCTATGAACATTTCGACTGAAGCGGAGACGCGCGCATCGTGAAGGCCACACCGCCACCGATTTCCCCGACACTGTTGCGCGACCCCGGCCATTTGCTCGCGTTGGGGTTCGGCAGCGGCCTGGCGCCGCGCGCGCCCGGCACCTTCGGTACCTTGGCGGCGGTGCCGGTGTATCTGCTGTGCGCGCAACTGCCCCTCATGGTGTATCTGGCGGTGGTGATCGCCGCCTTCGTCCTCGGCGTCTATCTGTGCGGACGCACTGCCCGCGCGCTCGGCGTACACGATCATCCGGGCATCGTCTGGGACGAAGTGGTCGGTTATCTGTTGACCATGGCCTGGGCGCCGCCGGGTTGGTTGTGGGTCGTGCTCGGCTTCGTCTGCTTCCGCCTGTTCGACATTCTCAAGCCCTGGCCGATCCGCGTGTTGGATCGCTCCGTACACGGCGGTTTTGGCATCATGATCGACGATGCGCTGGCGGGTGTGCTGGCGGCGTTGAGCGTGGCCGGATTGGTGCGTGTGCTGGGTTAACGCCGGTCTTGGATGCGGTCTAAAGGTTCGCCCCGCAGTGCCGCTCATCTGTCCCGATGAGCCGGTAATTTTCCCGCATCCACGAACCGAGAAGCGATCGTCTGCGTGGTACGAACGTATAACAAGACACGAGCTGTCTTCCCCGGGAGTCGTGCATGAGCGCCGCCATGACGGAGGACGCCGCGTCGATGCTCGATGGGGCGGGCGGGGCCGAGGGAACCGAGCCGGAGGGCGCCGATTTCTACGCGACGCGCCTGGCCGGACTCAACGAGAACAATGCGGTCGTCACCACCGACGACATCGTCAATTCCAAGGGTGTCGTGCTGGTGCGCAAGGGGGCGCGCGTCGACGCCAATATGGCCGAAAAGATTCTCCGCCACAAACTCATCAAGCCGCTGGAAGAACAGGTTGCGGTCGCCGACGGGCTGGACGGCCCGCATCTGGCGCAACGCTTTGCCGCCCTGCACGAAAAATATCCGGATATAGGGCGTCTGCACAACCAGTTGGGTTCCGCCAACCAGTGTCATATCCTGGCCAAGGACAGCGACTATCATCCGCAGTTGTGGCAGAAGCTCACGGTGCTGGAACATGAAATGCCCGCGGAATTCGAGAAGGGTTTGTTCTGCGCGGGCATCGCCGCCTTGCTGGCGCGCGAACTCAAATTAAGCCACCAGGATATCGAGGCCGCGTTTCTGGCGGGGCTCATGCACGACGTCGGGTTATTGCACGTCGCACCGGATATTCTCAATAAGACTGCGGTGCTGACGCCCGCGGAGTGGCGTGCCATCCAGAGTCATGTGATCACCGGGCGCATGCTGCTGGAGCATCTGCCGGGCGTGCCGGAGTCCGCGGCGCGTGCCGTGTTCGAACATCACGAACGCTGCGACGGCACCGGTTATCCGGGCGGCAATGGCGAGGATCGTCTGGGCATGCTCGGGCAGGTGGTGGCCATCGCCGACAGCGTACAGGCCATTCGCGTGCGCCAGTTCGAGAAGCTCGGGCGCAATCTTCTCGACATGCTGCCTTATCTCCATCTGAATGCCTACACGCATTTTTATGCCGTGTTTCAGGCCATGGTCTCGGTGCTCAAACGTTCGGGCTTGGCGGCGACGATTGCCGATCCCTACGGCGGTGTGGCAGCCATGGCGCAGCGCTTGCAGCAGCGTGGCCGCTTGCTGCAAGAGGCGGTTGGTCATCTGCAGGCCATGGTCGAGAAGCTCGAAGCGCTGCCGAAACGCGGTGGCCGCGGTCAGCACATGTTGCGTTCGGCGCGGCGTGTGCAGACCATGATGGTGTCGTCGGGCCTGGTGCGCGACGAACTGCTGGGCTGGTTGGAGGCGCTGGAGGTCACGCCGGACACCGTTGCGTTGGCCGAGCTGAACGAAATCGACCTGATGCAGAACGAACTGCGTTGGCAGGTGCGCAATCTGCTGCGCGCGTTCGGCGAGTTCTACGATTTGGAATGCGCGGACGACCGCTGCGGTGCCCTGATGGTGCTCGCGGAACGTTTGCAGGCCAGTCTCGAGGCGGCGCGCTGATCGCGCCGGCCGCATGGGTTGGCTTTGCGCCGGACGGCGCCGCATAATCCCCGCCATGTACGCCGCACACAGCTATCGCCCTTCTGTGTTGTCTCGGTGCCTTGCCGGTGCGCTGTTGCTGTTCACCGCGGGTGCAAACGTGTGCGCGGCGGATATCGAAGTCCTGGCGTTGTTTCGCGATCAGGCGGTCATCCGGGTGGACGGACAGCGTTACAAGCTTGCGCTGGGCGAATCCACGCCGGAAGGTGTGCGTCTGGTGAGTGCCGATGCGGCGGGTGCGGTGCTGGAACATGCCGGCGATACGCGCCGTTATCCGCTGGGCGCGAAACTGCGTGTCGGCGGTTATCGGCAGGCCGATGGGGATACGGTTCGGGTATACCGCGATCCCCACGGCATGTTCACGACGGTGGGTTCCATCAATGGCCTGCCGGTGAGTTTTCTGGTGGATACCGGCGCCAGCTCGGTCGCCATGAATGCGGCCCAGGCGCGCCGTTTGGGCATCGACTTCCGGGTCGAGGGCGAACGTGGCTCGGTGATGACCGCCTCGCGGGCCGAGCCTGTGTATCGTGTCATGCTGGACATGGTGCGGATCGGTAACATCCAATTGCGCAATGTCGAGGCGGTGGTGCTGGACGGCCCGCAGCCGCAGCAGACCTTGCTGGGAATGTCGTTCCTGGGACGGCTGGACATACAAAACGACGGCGAGCATCTGACGCTGCGCAGGAAATACTGATTAAAGGACCCTCATGGCGAACGATTCCCAGGATCTGCAACTCAACGTGGGCGATATGCTGCAATTGCAGTTCGTCGCCGACGACAGTCAGCGCAAGCATGCGACCAAGGTGATCGGTTATTTACAGGGCAAGAGCTTACTGGTCACTACACCGCGCATCGACGGCAAGGTCATGCTGGTGCGCGAAGGACAGCCGGTGGTGGTGCGCATGCTGTCCGGCAACAGCGTGTATGCCTTCAACACCCAGATTCTGGCGACCAGCCTTAAACCGTTTGCCTATATGCACCTCACTTATCCGGCCGACATCGAGCGCATCGTGGTGCGCAAGGCGATGCGCGTCTCGACCGATCTGGAAGTCAATATCGCGCGGGTGACCGCCGACGATCCCAAGGGGAATGCGGTCGCCAAGGGGATGATCAAGGACATCAGCACCTCCGGCGCGATGCTGCTGGCCGATGCCTGTCTGGGGCAGGGTGGCGATCTGCTGACCCTGACCTTGCGCATCCCGGTGGCGGGGGTGCAGAAATACCTGAAGATCTCTTCGATGATCCGTTCCGTGCGCGAGAATCCTGACGTCGGTTTCCTGCACGGCGTCGAGTTTCAACTGCTGGAGGAGATGGACAACATTCTGTTGCACGGTTTCGTCTACGAGCAGTTGCAGAAGCAGAGCATGGAGTAACGCGCGGCGTCCGCGGTCGGATTTTACTTGATGCTTGAGACCGGGGTGTGGATCGCAGGCTGGGTGTTGCCTGCCGCCTCCGAGCTACGCTAGTCGGCTTCAGGCAACACCCAGCCTGCGATCGGAGACAGTAGGTTTACGCCCCGTTTCATGTTCCTTGTGCGTGGGCGTTCCACGTTTCGCCGCTGTCGTTGACTGCGAAGCCGACTTGCGCAGCTCGGAGGCGGCGCAGTCAACGGCAGCGGCGGAACGTGGAATGCCACGCATCAGGAACTGAATCCAGGCGTAAACCCACTGTCTCCGGTCGCATGCTGGTT
>JACREG010000072.1 GCA_016218375.1 Gammaproteobacteria bacterium | reverse complement strand
GCCGAGGAAATTCTGATGTCGCTGGAGCACGGCACGCGCATGCGCTACGGCATCCCGGTACGGGCGAGCAAGACCTGACGCCTAATCCCGACCGCGTTCCTGTTCTTCGATACGGCCGAGTTCCGTATCCAACTCGTCCTCTGCGGTCGCGCCGCCCGTGGTTTCCATTTCCGCTTCGTCCTTGCGCTTCACGAACAGCCGCGCCATCAGCACACCGAGTTCGAACAGCAACCACATCGGCACCGCCAACAAGGTCTGCGTCACCGCATCGGGCGGCGTGAGAATGGCGCCGATGATAAAGGCGCCGACGATCACATACGGCCGCTTCTCGACCAGCGCTTCGGGCGTGGTCATGCCCAGCAACACCAGCACGAAGGTCGCCACCGGTACTTCGAAGGCGGCGCCGAAGGCCAGGGTCAAAGTCAGCACGAAATCCAGGTAATTGCTGATGTCGGTCATGACCTGGACACCCTCGGGGGCGGTGGTGGTCAGGAAGGCGAAGATCAGCGGGAACACCACGAAGTAGGCGAACAGCACGCCCAGATAGAACAGCAGCGTGCTCGACACCAGCAACGGCAACGCCATGCGTTTTTCGTGGCGATACAGGCCCGGCGCAATAAAGCCCCAGATCTGATACAGCAGATACGGCACACAGACGAAGATGGCCAGGATCAGCGCCAGCTTCATGGGGATGAGGAACGGCGAGGCCACTGCCGTGGCGATCATGGAACTGTTCTCCGGCATGTGCCGCATCAACGGGCCGGCCAACAGGGAGAACAGCGGATTGGCGAACGGCAACAATACGCAGGTCACGATCACCACCGCGACGATCATGCGCAACAGGCGGTCGCGCAATTCCATGAGATGCGCGAGAAACGGTTGTTCGGTTTCGCTACTGCCGGGCTGGGAATCAGGCGCCGCCATGCGGGGTATCCGGCCGGGAATCAGCTTGGGTGTCCGCTACCGTGCCGATGGCGGGCGTACTCGGCGCGGCGGGCGCGGCTGTCGCCGCAGTGTTCGGTTTGAACAACTGCTCCGCCGCCGTCGCGGCATCGGCGGTCTCTTCGACGATATCGTGCAGGCCCACGGATTCGGCCTGTTTCTGCAAGGTGCGCTTGAGATCCTCGGCAGCGAGTTCGCGCTGCACATCCGCCTTCACCACCGAGACCATGCGTCGGGCGCGACCCAGATACAAACCGGCGGTGCGCGCCAGCTTCGGCAGGCGTTCGGGACCGACCACGACCAGCGCCACCACCAGGATCAAGACCAGTTCAGAGAAACCGACGTCGAACATGTGCCATTCCGGCCAAGCGTATCGGCTTAGACCTTATCTTTCTCTTTGGACACGACGTCGGCGTCGAGGGTGCGGCCGGTCTTTTCATCGAGGCTGTCTTTGCTGCCCGTATCCTCGCCGTCCTTGACGGCCTGACGGAAGCCCTTCAGGGCCGAACCCAGATCGCCGCCCAGGGTACGCAGACGCTTGGCCCCGAACAGGATCAACACGATGACCAGGATAACCAGCAGTTCTTTAAAACCGATGCCCATAACGGCTCTCCAAAAATGACTTTCCGGGGATGACTTGCCGGGAATTATTCGGCGCAGTTTATTGACTGGGGCGCGAGACCTTCTCGTCCAGCCCGGACAGGCCGAAACGGCGCGCCAATTCCTGCAGCACCGCCTCCGGACCCAGCCCCTGCTGCGCCAACATCACCAGGGTATGAAACCACAGATCGGCGGTTTCATAAACCAAATGGTCTTTATCGCCGTCTTTGGCGGCCAGGATGGTCTCGGTCGCCTCCTCGCCCACCTTTTTGAGGATGGCATCGAGGCCTTTGCTATACAACTTGGCGACATAGGAGCTGTCCGGATCGGCGCCCTTGCGTGCCTCCAGGACCGCGGCGAGTTCTTGCAGGATATCGTTCACGGGTGGTCGCCTCGCCGCATCACTTGTAAATAGCATCCGGATCTTTCAGCACCGGCTCCACGGCCTGCCATTGCTGCCCTTCCAGCCGATGGAAAAAACAACTGCGTCGTCCGGTGTGACAGGCGATGCCGCCGATTTGTTCGATCTTCAGCAGGATCACGTCCTTGTCGCAGTCGAGGCGGATATCCTTCACGACCTGCACATGCCCGGATTCCTCGCCCTTGCGCCAGAGCTTATTGCGCGAACGCGACCAATACACGGCGCGACCTTCCTGCACCGTCAACGCCAGCGCTTCGCGGTTCATCCAGGCGAACATCAACACCTCGCCCGTGACCGCGTCCTGCGCGATCGCCGGCACCAGACCGTCGGCGGTCCATTGGATGTCGTTCAGCCAGTCGTTGCTCATGGTATCTGCGGACACTACAGCCGCACTTCCACACCGGCGGCGGCCATGTGGCGTTTGGCCTGCTCGATGGTGTAGGTGCCGAAATGGAAAATGCTCGCGGCCAACACGGCGTCGGCGCCGCCCTCGCGCACGCCGGCGACCAGATGATCGAGATTACCGACACCGCCCGAGGCGATCACCGGCACGTCCACGGCATCGCTCACCGCGCGGGTCAGCGCCAGATCGAAACCGTCTTTGGTGCCGTCGCGATCCATGCTGGTCAGCAGAATTTCGCCGGCGCCGTAATTCACCATGCGCCGCGCCCATTCCACGGCATCGAGTCCGGTGGGTTTGCGACCGCCGTGAGTGAAGATCTCCCAACGGTTGGGTTCGCCGTCCTGACTCACGCGCTTGGCGTCGATGGCCACGACGATGCACTGCGAGCCGAATTTCTCGGCGGCCTCGCGTACGAACTCCGGACGACTCACCGCGGCGGTATTGATCGCGACTTTGTCGGCGCCGGCGTTGAGCATGCGGCGGATGTCGGGCAACGCACGGATACCACCGCCGACGGTGAGCGGAATGAACACCTCGCCGGCGACTTGTTCGACCACATGCACCATGGTTTCGCGGTCGTCGGAACTGGCGGTGATATCCAGGAAAGTGATTTCGTCGGCGCCCTGTTCGTCGTAACGGCGCGCGATTTCCACCGGATCGCCGGCGTCGCGGATTTCCACGAACTTCACGCCTTTGACGACGCGGCCGGCATCGACGTCGAGACAGGGGATGATGCGTTTGGCGAGCATGGCGCGATCAACCGCCCGCGGTTGCGTCGACGTAGTGCTGCGCCGCCGTCAGATCGATCGTGCCTTCATACAACGCACGGCCGATGATGGCACCCATGATGCCCTCGCCCTCGACGGCGCACAGCGCCTTGATGTCGTCCATGCTGCTGACGCCGCCCGAGGCGATGATCGGAATGGTCACGGCACGCGCCAGCTCGTCGGTGGATTCGACATTGACGCCGTTCATCATGCCGTCGCGGCCGATGTCGGTGTAAACGATGGCGGCGACACCGTCGCGCTCGAAGCGTTGCGCGAGTTCCTGCACATTGTGATGCGAGAGTTTGGACCAGCCGTCGATGGCGGCCCGACCATCCTTCGCGTCCAGGCCGACGATGATGTGGCCGGGAAACTCCATGCACAGATCGTTGATGAAGTGCGGCGCACTCACCGCCTTGGTGCCGATGATGACGAAGTTCACGCCGATGTCGAGGTAGGCCTGCACCGTTTCCTCATCGCGGATGCCGCCACCGACCTGCAAGGGCAGATCCGGGAAGGTCTCGGCGATACGTTGAATGGCCTCGGCGTTGACCGGCTCACCGGCGAAGGCGCCGTTCAGATCGACGATGTGCAGACGCCGCGCACCGGCCTCCACCCAACGTCGCGCCACCTCCACGGGATCGTCGGAAAACACCGTGGCATCGTCCATGCGTCCTTGGCGCAGACGCACGCACTTGCCGTCCTTCAGATCGATGGCGGGTATCAGCAGCATGAGCCGTTCCTCTGTACGGGGAGTGATGCTTGAATCATGGTTGCAGTGTGGTTCCTGTCGGGCCTTGACCGTCCCATTTGATGAAATTCGCCAGCAATTGCAACCCGGCATGCTGACTCTTTTCCGGGTGGAACTGCACGGCGAAGATACCGTCGCGCGCCACCGCGGACGTAAACGGGATGCCGTAGTCGGTGGTGCCGGCACAGTCCTGCGCGCGCGCCGGTTGCACATAGTAACTGTGCACGAAATAGAAACGGCTGTCCTGCGGAATGCCGGTCCACAGCGGATGCGCGTGTTGATGCACTTGATTCCAACCCATGTGCGGAATTTTCAGGCGCTCGCCGCTGGCCGTGTCGCGCAGACCCTCGGGAAAGCGCTGCACCTGGCCGGCGAACACGCCCAGCGCCGGCGTACCGCCATTCTCCTCCGAAAACTCCAGCAACGCCTGCATGCCCAGGCAAACGCCCAGCAGCGGCTGCTTGCCGGCGATCTCGCGGATCACGTCGTCCAGGCCGAGACGCCGCAGTTCGTGCATGCAATCGCGCATCGCCCCGACGCCGGGGAAAATCACCCGGTCGGCCCGGCGGAGGGTGGCGGCGTCCGCGGTCACCGTCACGCGCAGGTCGCCCGCGACATGCTCCACCGCCTTGCCGATGGAGTGCAGATTACCCATGCCGTAGTCGATGATGGCTACCGAAGTCATAAAGATCGATGCAGGTAGGGGCGTGCCCCTACGACAGTATGAATGAAAATACCCATGGTGACGGGTCAGGCGGCCTGTTCAGAGGCTCCCTTTGGTGGAGGGCACTTGGCCCTGCATGCGCGGATCGCCCTCGACGGCCATGCGCAGCGCCCGGCCGAACGCCTTGAAAATGGTCTCGGCGATGTGGTGGGCATTGACCCCGCGCAGACTGTCGATGTGCAGCGTGGCCGGCGCGTGGTTGGCGAAACCCTGGAAAAACTCGCGCAACAAATCGACGTCGAAATCGCCGATGCGCGCGCGCGGGTACTGGGCGTGGTATTCCAGGCCGGGCCGCCCCGAGAAGTCGATCACCACCCGCGACAAGGCCTCGTCCAACGGCACATAGGCGTGGCCGTAGCGGCGGATACCTTTCTTGTCGCCCAGCGCCTTGCAAAAGGCCTGGCCCAGACTGATGCCGACGTCTTCGACGGTGTGATGGGCATCGATGTGCAGATCGCCTTCGGCCTGGACGTCCAGGTCGATCAGGCCGTGGCGCGCCACCTGATCGAGCATGTGCTCCAGGAACGGCACGCCGGTCTGGAAGCGGGACTTGCCGGTCCCGTCCAAATCGATCTTGACGGAAATGCGGGTCTCGAGCGTGTCGCGTCGAACCTCGGCCTGTCGTTGCGTCATGGTCGGATCACTCAACGCGCGCTGGAATCTATGCTGGATTGCGTTTATGGGTCGCACGAAGCGACCGCCTGTCGGGGGTCGATCCGTTGCCGCCGTCACTGCGGGGCTAGCAACTGGAATCCTAACGGAAAATGGGTACCGAGAGAACCACCTCGCACAAACCCGGTCGTCCCGCTCCCGCCGGCTTCGTCTCAACCCCGGGCATCCCCCACCGGTGCTGTGTTAACTGTGCTTTAATTGATTTAGCTCAACGGTTCTGCTCCAATGGCAGTGCCTGTCACAGCCCCTGCCCAGGGTTGAAAACGAGGAGCGGTGCAAACACCATGGACTCTCGTGTCATCAATTTAAGCAGTATGCAGATCGCCTGCGAGAGTTGCAGCTTACACCAGTTGTGCCTGCCGCTGGAACTCAACCATACCGATATGGAAGAGCTGGAGCGCATCATCAAGCGCCGCCGTCCGCTGCAACGCGGCGAGCATCTGTTTCAGGCTGGCGATACTTTCAGTTCCATCTATGCCATTCGCTCCGGTTCCATCAAAACCTTCACCACCACCGACGACGGTCAGGAGCAAGTGACCGGCTTTCATCTGCCGAGCGAAATCGTCGGCCTGGATGCCATTACCACCGAGGCTCACAACTGCACCGCGCGGGCGCTGGAAACCACCAGCGTGT